>JALSJF010000086.1 GCA_026989505.1 Cyclobacteriaceae bacterium | reverse complement strand
TCGACTTCAACCTCGCTTACAACCCCTACTGCGCCTATGTTGACGGGTACAGTTGCCCCTTTCCGCCCAAAGCCAACATCCTCAAGGTTGCTATCGAAGCCGGGGAGAAGACCTATCATGAATAATTACCGATTAATCCTGGCCCAGGCCTGCCTGAATAGGCTTAAATTATTACTTTTGCTCACTTGATAACCGGCCCAAAGAAAACTAGCAGATGAAGATTTCATTCAATTGGCTTAAAGAATACATTGCCCTGAAAGATACCCCCGAACAGGTAGCCGAAGTGCTTACCGCTACCGGGCTGGAAGTGGAAGGCCTGGAAAAAATTGAAAGTGTGCGGGGTGGCCTGGCCGGCCTGGTTATCGGTAAAGTGCTTACCTGCGACCAACACCCCAATGCCGACCGGCTGCAGGTGACCACCGTGGATATCGGCACCGGCACCCCGGCCCGAATTGTTTGTGGCGCCCCCAATGTGGCGGCCGGCCAAACCGTAGTGGTAGCCCCTGTGGGCTGCACCCTCTACCCTGCGGCCGGAGGGGAGTTTAAAATCAAGAAAACAAAAATACGCGGAGAGGTCTCCGAGGGCATGATCTGTGCCGAAGATGAAATTGGCCTGGGCACAGAACATGACGGCATTATGGTACTCAACACCCCCCTGCCGGCAGGCAGCCCGGCCGCCCGGCATTTTAACCTGGCAGACGACTACGTAATCGAGATTGGCCTGACCCCCAACCGGGCCGATGCCACCTCGCACATTGGCGTGGCCCGCGACCTGAAGGCCATCTACCACCAGCCGGTGAAGTGGCCCGATGTAAGCGGCTTTCAAACCGACAATAATAACCTTCCCATTGAGGTGGTGGTGGAAAACACCGAGGCCTGCCCCCGGTACTCGGGCGTTACCCTCTCCGGCATTACGGTGGGCGAATCGCCCCAATGGCTGAAAACCCGGCTGGAGGCTATCGGCCTCAACCCTATCAACAACGTGGTGGATGCCACTAATTTTGTGCTGCACGAGATGGGACAGCCCCTGCACGCTTTTGATGCTGCAAAAATTAAGGGAAATAAGATCGTGGTTAAAACCCTGCCGGCCAACACCGGTTTTGTTACCCTGGAAGAACAAGAAAGGAAGCTGGCAGGGGAAGACCTGATGATTTGTAATGCCGAAGAAGGTATGTGTATTGCCGGGGTATTGGGCGGATTGCACTCGGGCGTAACCGCCACCACCACCGCTATCTTTCTTGAATCGGCCTGTTTCTCGCCTGAGTATATCCGTAAAACAGCCCAGCACCATCAAATCAAAACCGATGCCTCCTTCCGCTTTGAACGGGGAACCGACCCCAACCTGACCGTGTATGCCCTGCAGCGGGCGGCCTTGCTGATCAAAGAAATTGCCGGGGGGCAAATAGCGTCCGCTATTGTGGATATATACCCTAACCCGGTCGAAGACTTTGTAGTACCGGTAACAAAGCGCCATATCAGCCGCCTGATTGGCAAAGAACTGCCGGCAGGGGAAATCAGGCAAATCCTTACCGATCTGGACATCCGTATAGAAAACGACCAGGCCGACTCGTTTACGGCCATCGTGCCCCCCTACCGGGTAGATGTGCAGCGCGAAGCCGATGTGATTGAAGAAATTTTGCGTATCCACGGGTTTGATAACGTTGACCTGCCCGCTACCGTAGGCGCTGATTACCTGGCCGAATTCCCGGAGACAGACCGCAACCGCCAGCAACAGAAGGTTACGGCCTACCTCGTGGCCAATGGCTTTTATGAGATCATGACCAACTCGCTTACCAAACCCGAATATGCCGGTATGGTGGCATCGCTTGACAGCAAAGAAAATGTGGCTATCCTCAACAAACTTAGTGAAGACCTGGGGGTGCTGCGCCAAAGCCTGGTGTTCTCCGGCCTGGAAATAATTGCCTATAATACCAACCGCAGGCAGAAGGACCTGAAAATATTTGAGTTTGGCAAACAGTATAAGGTACATAAGGGCAAGTATGCCGAAGAGATGCACCTGGGCCTATGGATGACCGGCCTGGCCGAACCCGAGCGTTGGGACAACAGCCGGCAACCGGTAAGCTTTCACCACCTGGCCGGCCCGGTAAACGGCATCCTAACCAAGATGAACATCAACGGTTACCGCACTGTGCCAAGCGCCAACCCGGTCTTTCAGTATGGCCTGGCTATCGAAAAAAACCACCGGCTGCTGGCCGAGTTTGGCAAGGTAAATACCACTGTGGCAAAAAAAATAGGGGTAAAACAGGAAATTTTTTATGCAGATTTTAACTGGGACTTGTTTTTAAGCCAGACAAATGATAATATCGTAGTTGAACGGGCATCACGTTTCCCGGAGGTCCGCAGAGACCTTTCTTTGGTCATTGACAAACACGTTCAATTTAACGACATCCTGGCCCAGGCCAGAAAGGCTGAACGCAGGCTAATAAAAAAGATCGATGTGTTTGATGTGTATGAAGGGGAAAACCTGGGCGCAGGCAAAAAAGCCTATGCCCTTAAGTTTATCCTTGAAGACAAAGAAAAAACATTGACCGACAAGATAATTGATAAAACCATGCACAGGCTCATGAAAACGTTTGAGACTGAGCTTGGGGCTTTAATAAGACAATAAGTTATGGCGCTCGAAAAATTAACCTCTGAAATTCAATCACTTGAACGAAAAATAACCCTCCTACTTAACGAATTCAAAGGCCTGAAATCAGCAAACGAGCAGCTAAAACGTCAGAATATTGCTTTGGAAGATCAGCTCAAACAAAAAAACGAGCAGATTCAAAACTTTCAAAATCAAATTAAAATTAGTAAAATTGCCGGAAGTGTAGGAGCAGACAGAAGAGATGCTTCGGAACTGAAAAAGAAGATTGACGATTACGTAAATGAGATCGATCGGTGTATCGCTCATTTAAGCCAATAAAAGCCAAACAGCTAATAGCTAATGGATAAGCTTTCGATAAAAATAAAAATATCAGACAGGGAGTACCCGATGAAAGTGGATCCGGCAGACGAGGAGAATATCAGGAGGGCAGCGAAAATTATTAATGAAAGTTTGCGGTCGTACCGGGAGAAGTTTGGCATCGATGATAAACAGGATTTACTGGCCATGGTCGCTTTCGACAGCACCGTGGAAAGGTTAAAATTAGAAGGAAAGAGTCACCAGATTGATGATACCATAGAACACAAGCTGGCTAAACTTAATCAAATCATCTCCGAGGCTATCTGATTTCAACAGTTTCCGAACCTGATCTGTACTGCTGGTATTTATATAAATAGTAGTAGTCATGACAGATTTATTATACATCATCATAACCGGTGCCGTATCACTGGTACTGGGAATAGTGATCGGCCGCCTGGTCTTTTCGCGGGTACATAAAGCCGAAGAAGCCAAAGCCAAAGAAAGCGCTGCGCTGATTATCAAGGAAGCCAGGGTAAATGCCGAGGAGATAAAACGCACCAAAATCCTGGAAGCCAAGGAGAAATTCCTTAAGCTCAAGTCGGAGTTTGAAGAGGAGGCCAACCGTAAAAAGAACCAGATTATTGCCAATGAGAACAAGCTGCGGCAGCGGGAACAGAACCTCTCCAAGCAGTATGAGCAGGCTAAGCGCAAAGAAGCCGAGAACGACCAGCTTAAAGAAAAGCTTACCATCCAGCTCGAAAACCTGAACCGCAAAAAACAGGAGATGGATAAGTTTAATGAGCAAAAGGTCACCATCCTGGAAAAAATATCCAACCTTACAGCCGAAGAGGCGCGGGAACAGCTTATCGAAACCCTCACCAGCGAAGCCCGCACCAAAGCCTCGGCCCAGATAAAAGATATTGTGGAAGAGGCACGGCTTACCGCCACCAAGCAGGCCAAAAAGATTGTGGTGGAAACCATTCAGCGTACCGCTACCGAACATGCCATAGAAAACTGCGTGTCCATCTTTAACCTCGATTCCGATGAACTGAAAGGCAAAATCATTGGCCGCGAAGGACGTAATATCCGCGCCCTGGAGGCCGCCACCGGCATAGAAATTATTGTGGACGACACCCCCGAGGCCATCATCATCTCGGGCTTTGACCCGGTACGCAGGGAAATTGCCCGTCTATCGTTGCACCGCCTGGTGAAAGACGGGCGCATCCACCCGGCCAGGATTGAGGAGATTGTGGCCAAAACACGCAAAAATATTCAGGAAGAAATAATTGAAATTGGCGAACGCACCGCCATTGACCTGGGTATCCACGGCCTGCACCCCGAACTGGTGAAGATGGTAGGCAGGATGCGCTTCCGCTCTTCTTACGGCCAAAACCTGCTACAACACTCACGCGAGGTAGCCAACCTTTGCGCCATTATGGCAGCCGAGCTGGGCCTCAACCCCAAGCAGGCCAAACGTGCCGGCCTGCTGCACGACATCGGCAAAGTGTGGCCCGAAGAATCAGAGCAGCCGCACGCTATCCTGGGCATGGAGATGGCGCAGAAATACAAGGAGCACCCCAACATCTGCAATGCCATTGGCGCCCACCACGATGAAATAGAAATGACCACCCTGATCTCGCCCATTGTACAAGCCTGCGATGCCATTTCCGGGGCCCGCCCGGGAGCCCGCAGGGAAGTAATGGAGTCGTATATCAAGCGCCTGAAAGACCTGGAGAACCTGGCCCTGGAGTTTGACGGGGTAGAAAAATGCTACGCCATCCAGGCCGGCCGTGAACTGCGGGTAATGGTGGATGCCGAATCGGTTACCGATGAAAAGGCCGGGCAGTTGTCGTTTGATATCTCGCAAAAAATAGAAACCGATATGCAGTACCCCGGGCAGATAAAGGTCACCGTCATACGCGAAATGCGCTCGGTGAACTATGCGAAGTAGGCCCTGGTGATAAACAGTACCAGGCAAAGATAGCTTAACCCGGATTATTCATGAAAATCATGAATAATGATGTAAATTAACCGCCAAACGATTGTTTGTCAGTTAATTACATCAGCCCTGCGGGCGAAAAATTCGGATGAATTTTTCGGGTTAAACCCTAAGACTGAAGCCTCTTATACAAAATACGGGTTTAGCAAACTGCCCGACAGTGGTAAAATGTTTATGGCCATGCAAATCCTAAAAAGTCTTTTTACCTAAAGCATAACCATTGCTTACCCCCGGTTTACCAGCGTAGAGCTGGCCTGGGCTGTGGGCAGCACAATCACATCGCTAACATTCACATGGGCCGGGCGGCTGAGCATAAACAGGGCGATCTCGGCTATATCCTGCGCCTGCAGGGCTTCCATATTGGCATAAACCCCGGCTGCCCGTGTTTCATCGCCCTTAAACCGTACTTTCGAGAACTCGGTTTCCACCAGCCCGGGGCTGATCTGGCTTACCTTGATGCCGTAGGGGTTTAAGTCCAGGCGCATACCGTTAGTAAGGGCATCCACCGCATGCTTGGAAGCACAATACACATTGCCATTGGGGTACACCTCCTTACCGGCAATAGAGCCGATATTAATGATATGCCCGGCCTTACGCTCCACCATTTGCGGGATAATGGCTTTACTCACATAGAGCAGCCCCTTTACATTGCCGTCAATCATTGCATCCCAATCATCCACATCGCCCTCATGCACGGGCGCCAGGCCATGGGCATTGCCGGCATTATTTATCAGCACATCAATCGCCCTGTTGGCCACTACCGGGCCCAGCACATCCGCCACCTGCTGGCGGTTACGTACATCAAACACCCGGTAGTCCACTGCAACTTTGGCCGCCAGCTCGGCCTGCAAGGCCTGCAGCCTTTCTTCCCTGCGCCCGCAAATAATCAGGTTATACTTATGTTCTGCCAAAACCCGGGCGGTGGCCAGGCCTATCCCCGAACTGGCCCCGGTTATCAATACTGTACTCATTTGCTTGCCGTTTAACTAAAAAAAGTCCGGTTGGTATGCCCAACCCATTGCGACTGAAAATTACTGAAAATGGAAATAAAATGACAGGGATTTGGTTCGCAAATCGCTAAGGCCAATGCTTTTTTCATTCACCACAGGGCTGAGGATATCTACCAGCCCATAGGCAAACCGCACTTCGGGCGAAAACTTAAACAGCGGATAATAGAGGTCGAAGCCAAAGCCCAGCTCGAGGTTAGCGTTAAAGCGCTGCAGTTGCAGGCGGTTGAGGTCTTCCTCCAGGTTGC
Source organism: Cyclobacteriaceae bacterium (assembly GCA_026989505.1). Taxonomy (GTDB): domain Bacteria; phylum Bacteroidota; class Bacteroidia; order Cytophagales; family Cyclobacteriaceae; genus S012-113. The sequence goes on along the minus strand of JALSJF010000086.1, from coordinate 18,325 downwards.
TGCGGCCGGCCGCTTCAATTATCGGGGTGATGCCCCCCACGAGGTACATCCGTATGTTATTCCTGCGTTGCGATTTATATTTGAACAACACCGGAAATTCCACCCCGGTGCTTTCTACCAGTTCCTCAAAGGTATCGCCCCCAACATAATTGTACTCCAGCACATATTCGGCAAAAGCTACGGTTGGCGTCAGGCGTACATCAAGGTACTGGGCCAGCCTGAAATTGATAATAAACCCCAGTTTAAACCCCGGGCGCTTTTTGGGCAGGATAGAATGCACACTGTCCATATCCGGTGAGGTAAAATACGCGGAATACTTAAGCCGGTAGGCGGTGGTATGCAGGCCTATGGAGAAGCCATAGGTAACAATTTTGCGCTCATCGTAGCGGGGGTTAAACACCTCATCGGCAGAGGACTGGGCAAAAGCATTTAGCCCCGGCAACAGCAACACCAGCAGGAACAGGGTTATTTTCTGGCCCAATATATTGAACTTATACCGAATGTCAGGGGAATCCATTTTGCCTCTTTATAGCCTGTTTCTCTTAGTATCTGAATAAAATTTTCGCCATCCGGAAAAGCTGCTACCGATTCCGGTAAGTAGGCATAGGCCGCATTATCCCGTGATACCAGCCTGCCTATTTTTGGTAAAATAGCCTTAAAATAGAAATTATACAACTGCTTTACCGGGAATTTTGCGGGCCGGGAAAATTCAATAATCATCACATGCCCTCCCGCGCGGGTAACCCGGTACATTTCACGCAGGCCCTGCCGCAGGTTTTCAAAGTTCCTTACACCAAAACCAACGGTGATAACATCAAATTTATTATCGGCAAAAGCAAGATTCTCCGAATCACCATAGGCCAACTCAATTAAATCCAGCAACCCCTTACGGGCTATTTTCTGCCGCCCTACCGTCAGCATACCTTCCGCTATATCTACCCCCACAATCTTTTTAGGGTTTAACTTAACTGCCTCCAGGGCAAAATCACCGGTGCCGGTGGCGATATCAAGCACGGTTTCGGGCTTAAAAGGTTTGAGCAGCCGGATGGCCTTCCTGCGCCAGAGGATGTCGATACCCATGCTGAGGGTATGGTTAAGAAAATCATAGCGGTGGCTGATATTATTAAACATGGTGGCCACCTGCTCCTTTTTCGACTTATCCTCTTTTTTATAGGGAACTACCTGCATAATCTGAATAAAGGCACAAAGTTCTCCTAATTTTCATGAAAAGGAAACAGATACCGGTTATTTGATGATTTTAAATTCTACCCGCCTGTTTAGCTCGCGGCCTTCCCTCTCCTGGTCGTTACTGGCCAGCGGGTATTTGGCCCCTTCGCCTTTGGTTTGAATGCGGCCGGGGCTGATGCCTTTGGCGACCATGGCTTTCTTCACGTTATCGGCCCTGCGTTTCGACAAGGTAGTATTGTAGCGCTCCTTGCCCACATAATCGGAATGGCCGACCAGTAAGATGCTGGCCCCGGGGTTAGCTTGCAGGTAAGCCACGGCCTGGTCAATTTTATCCTGGTATTCTGCTTTCAGCTCCGCCCGGTTAAAATCAAAATAAACATTGCGCAGCTTTTTGCCTGCAGCCGGCCTGGCGGTAACCACCGGTGGCGGGGCAGGTGGCGGGGCTTTTTTTGCCAGGGTAACGGTTTGTTCAAGGGTAGTTGATTCATCTCCCACAGCCGGGATCACCACCCTTAGCCTTTGCTCTTCGTAGCCATTGCTGCCCACCAGAAGCTGGTACTGTTTGGTGGCATCGCTCATGCTCACAAAACTGTAGTCACCGGGGCCATTGCGTACGGCATATAACCTGCCGTCACCCTCCTCTTCGGTGAGTTGCAAATTGGCATCAACGGCATCACCGGTTGGCCCGGCTACATGTACTTTCAGGGTTACGGTAATCTTAGGGGCCGGGGCCTGCTCCTGGTGTTGCAGTACCTCCGGGATGGTGAGCATATAAATATCGGCCGCACCATAGCCATCATCGCGGGCCGAGGAATAATAGGCACTCTTACCGTCTTTGGTAGGCACAAAGTAAATATCATGATCGGGGGTATTAATCGGGTAACCCATGTTTTCCGGTGGCCCCCAGGTGTTCGACAGGCTATCAAAGACTACCCGGTAGATATCAAAGCCTCCCATGCCTTCACCGCCTTTACTGCTGAAGTAAAGCGTTTTACCATCAAAGCCAATAAACGGGCCGTCTTCGTCATATTGGGTGTTAATTTCCGGCCCCAGGTTTTCCGGGGTATCCCACTCCCCTTTTTTGTTCTTACGGGTAAGCCAGATATCCAGACCGCCAAAGCCACCTTTGCGGTTACTGGCAAAAAACATGGTTTTACCATCGGGGGCTAACGAAACCGTAGTTTCGGCATACTCGGTGTTAACCGGTTTCCCGAGAGGCTGCGGCTCGGACCAATTGCCGTTGGCATCGCGCCTGGCCTCAAAAATATCCCCGCCATTGGCGTCCTTATAAATATACAGGGTGGTGCCGTCCTTCGACAAACCCACATTCGAGTCATGGTAAAGGGTGTTTACCGGCTGGCCGATATTTTCGGCTTCCGACCATACCGTATCCGTTTTGAAGCTGATATAAATATCCTCAAAAGGATAATTATCATCGGCCACATCGGGGTTGAGGTTGCCTTCGCGCCTGCGTGAGGTGAAGATAAGGATGTTTTCATCCTGGTTAACAACCGGGGCGTAATCGCTGCTGGCCGAGTTAATGTGAGGGCCTACGTTTAAAATATCTACGTCTTCGGGGAACTCCACCATAATTTTACCCTGCTCACATTCATAGAGCTTGCGCTCCACTTCTTCGGCTGTGGCAAACCCCTTGCCCGGTACCTCCGGGGTGCCGGCCAGTTTTTGCTGGTAGCGGCTATAGTAATCCATGGCTTCATCAAACTGGTAATCATAATGGTAGGCCTGGCCGATTTTGTAGAGGATATCAAAGCTATAGGCAGGGTCTAGTTCCAGCACGCGCAGAAAATACTTTTTGGCGGCCCCTTTATCTACCGATTCCAGGGTAGTTACCCCGGCCATAAAATTGGCGCGGACGTTGTCGGGATCAAGGCTAACGGCCGTAACATACATATCGCGGGCCTCCATCACGGCCATGGTCTGACTAAGGATTTCATCGCCAATTTGTACCATTTGCCCGGCCTGCTCCTTTGCCGACTGGGCAAAAACAACCTGCAGGGGAGATGTCAGGGCAAGCAACAGCCAAAAGCCGGGATTAACGAGTCTTTGTAAGCGTAACCGCATGTAATTGATTATTGGTTAAATATCAATTTGCTTAAATTTAATAATATACATCAATACTAAGCAATTATAGTTTATTTTGCTACCTGTTAGGAGGATAATTACCACCTGTAAGGAAGTAGTAAACTTTGCCGGAAGATATTTCCCCGGCAGGGCCAGCCTCCCGGGGAAACAGCAAAGAAACAAACTAAAAACACCGGCCGGCAAGCTGCCATAACAGCCCAAACCCATGAAAATAAAATCAGCCAAATTTTTGCTCAGCAATACCGATTACAAAAAGTGCCCGGCTGACGACAAGCCGGAGTTTGCCTTTATCGGCCGCTCCAATGTGGGCAAGTCTTCCTTAATCAATATGCTGGTAGGCCGTAAATCCCTGGCCAAGACTTCCGGCAAGCCGGGCAAAACCCAGCTAATCAACCATTTTGAGATTAACCAACAGTGGTACCTGGTAGATTTGCCCGGCTATGGCTGGGCCAAAGTGAGCAAAACCAGCCGTAAGGCTTTTGCCGAAATAATTACCGGCTATTTATTAAACCGGCAAAGCCTGGTGAACACCTTTGTACTGATTGACGTACGCATAGAACCACAACCGGTAGACCTGGAATTTATCAACTGGCTGGGCAGCCATGGCCTGCCCTTTATGCTGGTGTTTACCAAGGGTGATAAACTGAGTAAACAAAAGGTACAGCGCTCGGTAGCCAGGTTTGGCCAGGCCCTGCAACAAACCTGGGAAGAGTTGCCGCCTATGGTGGTTTCTTCGGCAGTTACCGGGCAGGGGCGGGAGGAACTGCTGGGCTATATTGAATTGTGGCTGGGTTAGCTTTTGCTGGCGTTAAACAGTTTTTGCTTTTCCTCTTTGGTAAGGCTTTCGTAACCCGACTGGGAGATTTTATCAAGAATTGCATCAATTTCCTCCTGGGAGGTGCCGGAGGCCGTAGCCGCCTGCCGGCCTGATGCTTTGCGGCCACCGGTGGCAGACGGGGCCTTATTCTTTTTGCGGTAAGAAACTTTTACTTTCGGTTGGCGCACAAAGAAACTCCTGATAAAAGCCAGCAGCCAGTGCAGCCATTTGCCCCAGTCGCTGCCCTTTTGTAACTGTTTTATATAAACAAACCCCATAGCCGCCCCACCGAGGTGGGCCAGTTCTCCCCCGGCATTATACCCTGTTGACTGGGCGAAAGCCAGCAACACATAAAAAATGGCAATATATTTTATCCGCACCGGGCCGATGAACATCAGGAACATGGTGTAATTGGGCATAAATGTAGCCGCCCCTACCACCACGGCAAATACCCCGGCCGAGGCCCCCAGCATCATTGAGCTGCCAACCTGGCCGGCAAAATAGGGCAGGGTATTGTAAATGAGGATATAAAATAAGCCCCCGGCCAGGCCCCCCAGCACATACAGGCTAACCACCTTGCCGCCACCTAAAAATTCCTTGATGATGCGCCCAAACCAATACAGGAAAAGCAGGTTAAAAAGAATATGCAGGAACCTTTCGTGGAGAAAGAAATAGGACACCAGCGTCCAGGGCCGCTGCAAAAGCCCCGGCACCGAGGCCGGTAGCATAAACCACTGCACAAAGGCCTCGTAGGCTTCCCTGCCCCCGGAGATCGTCAGGATCACCCGCACGAAGATCAAAGCCACAAACACAATGATGTTGATCAGGATGATTTGCATCAGGCCATTATCCGGCCGGTTGAAGGCATTCTTCAACTCATCGAGCAGGCCGCCCCCACGCATACCCCCCATTTGTCCGTATCCCTGGTTATAGCGCATTAGTAAAAGTTTCTCCGGTCTTTATTCCATAGCTTAATCATGATGAATGCAAAAAGCATACCACCAAGGTGCGCCAGGTGGGCTACATTGTCACCTCCGCGGCTGCTAAATTCAGAGTATAGGGCAATCCCCCCTAAAATCAAGACAAAATATTTGGCTTTAATGGGGATAGGCGGAAACAACAACATCAGTTGGGTATTGGGAAATAACAGCCCAAACGCCATTAAAATGCCATAAATTGCCCCCGAAGCCCCCACCATTGGCACATTAATGGTGGCCTCGTACACCTGGTACACATAAGCCACACTTTGTTGCTTACCGGCTTGCGGATGTTCCCCGTAATATTCAATAAAATCGTAAATACTGTTGTAATACTGCGGGGCATATTTTGACATGAAAACGGCAAAATCGTCAGGGTTGGGGTTGGCCACATAGGCCTCTATCTGGTTCTTCATGGGGATGGTTTCGGCATATTTTACCCCTTCGTAAAACACCCCCGCCCCGATGCCGGTAACCAGATAAAAGGTAAGGAACTTCTTGGGCCCCCAGAATTGCTCCAGCATGGGGGCCAGAAAGATCAGGCCCAACATATTAAACAACAGGTGCATCATGCCCCCGTGGGCGAACATGTAGGTAAAAAACTGGAAAGGCTTAAAATTAGGTGAAGAAATATGCCACAGGCCGAGAAAAGCATTGATGTTATGCCATCCCAAAAGGGCCGGGATCAAATAAGCCGCCACGGTAATCAGCAGCAGGTTCTTCACCATCGGGGTTAGTCGTGCAAACATATAGTTCTAACTAAAAAGGTCGTCAATTCGTTTCAAATCTAAGATAAAAAATATCTTACGCCCATCGGGGGCATAATTAGGGTTCTCGCAGGCAAACAAACTATCAAGCAGGGCTTTGCCCTCCTGCTTATCCAGCGGCTGCCCTTCTTTCAGGGCCGAGCGTTTGGCCATAGCCCGGGCCAGGTTGTCCGGCACCGAGAGGGAGAGTTCGGTTTTATTTCGTTTAAACTGCTCTATCAGGCCCTCAAACAGTTCTTTTTCATTGCCGGCCGGCAACCCGGCCGGCATGGCGTTAATAATAATCCCATGGCCGCCAAACCCCTCAAATAAAAAACCCAGGGCCGTAATCTCCTCCTGTAATTCCATAACGAGGCTGAAGTCCCCGGGGTTCAGCTCTACGGTTACCGGAAACATGCATTGCTGGGCGTTGCCGGCACGGTTGGCCAGTTGCCCCACAAAGCGCTCGTATAAAACCCGTTCGTGCGCCCGCTCGCGGTCAACCACCAGCAAGCCCGGTTTTACCGGGGCCATAATGTATTTGCCCAGTACCTGAAAGGCGGTCCCGGCAGCCGGTGTAAGCTCTTCCCGGGCCAGGCCCGGTGCGCCCGGGGACGGTACGGCCGCGGGGTCGGCAGCCGGCTGAAAATTAAGTTTCGACTGCTTGATTTCCTCTCCATAGAGTTTCTCCCAATGCCCCGGGTTAGGGTTGGGAGGGATATTTTTAAACTGGGTATAGGCCCTTTCCGAGGCCGAAACCGGAGCGCTGGCGGTTTTGAACCGGGTAAAGTTCACATCGCTGTCGAAATCCAGCGAAGGCATAACATTGTGCGTGGCCAGCGCCTGGCGTACCGCAGCCCTGATCACCCCGTAAACGGTGCGCTCATCGTCAAATTTTATCTCTGTCTTGGTGGGATGTACGTTCACATCTACATGCCGGGGGTCTATGCTGATGCGCAGCACATAAAACGGATGGGTATCGGGCACCAGCAACCCCTCATAAGCATTAAGGACGGCATGGTGCAGGTAGCCGCTCTTGATAAAGCGGTTATTGACCATAAAAAACTGCTCACCCCGGGTTTTTTTGGCCGCTTCGGGCTTGCCCACATAACCGGTTACGGTGATATGCTCGGTTTCTTCATGGCATTTTACCATCTGCTCTTTGTATGCCGCCCCAAACAGGCCGATAATCCGCTGGCTAAGCTTGCCGGCCGGCAGGTTGAACGATTCGAGGTCGTTTTGATAGAGCCTAAAAGCTACCTGCGGGTTGGCCAGGGCCACCCGGGTAAATTCATCGGTGATATGGCGCATTTCCACGCCATTGGATTTAAGGAAATTCCTGCGGGCCGGAATATTATAAAACAGGTTTTTAACGGCTATTGAAGTACCTGGCGCACAGGATGTGGGCTCCTGGGCTTTCACTTCCGAGGCCTCTACCTTAAGTAAGGTGCCCAGTTCGGCCCCCTGCTGGCGGCTGGCCATTTCTACCTGGGCCACGGCTGCAATGGAAGCCAGGGCCTCGCCCCGAAACCCCATGGTACGGATACTGAACAAATCTTCGGCCTGCCGTATTTTAGAGGTGGCGTGCCGTTCAAAACTCAGGCGGGCATCGGTTTCGCTCATGCCGGAGCCATTATCAATAACCTGCACCAGGGATTTGCCAGCCTCTTTGACAATAACCGTAACCTCAGTAGCCCCGGCATCTATGGCGTTTTCCAACAGCTCTTTTACCACCGAAGCCGGGCGCTGTACTACTTCGCCAGCCGCAATCTGGTTGGCTATGGAATCCGGTAATAGTTGGATTTTATCGGGCATGCCGATTATCTGCGGACAAGTTTCTTCAACACCAGGTAAGCCAGTACCAGCCCGGAAGCAATATACACGGCTATGTTACCAAAATACAGGTAGCCCACCACCCCACTAAACAAGGTTACGCCCACCATCAGGCGAATAAAGGAAGCATTGTCCTCATGGGGCACCCTGCGCGTAAAGGCGCCTTCGAGGCGGCCGTTAGAGGGGTACAGCCCATGTTTTTTATCGGCCTCTATGCGCCTGCGGATACGCCTGGTACGCTCTTCAATATCTTCCTTTACCGGGTCGTAATAGCGGGGTTCATAGTTGAATCGCTGGTAAGCGGGGATTTTTATGATAGACGGCAACTTCATAAGCGGGATTTGAACTACCTTAACGGTATTTACAAAATTAGGGTTTTTTTATTAAAATTTACGAGCAACTAAACGGTTGACTGATGAGGTTTGTGCTTTTAATGCTGCTGCTGTTTTTATGGGGTGTTTTTACGGTCAGCGCCCAGGGGCCCTCCGCGTTGGCGCAATTGCCCTCCGCCCGGCAAAAAGAAATCCGGCAAAAAGTAAGGGCTTTGCCCTTTACGGCTAAAATATTATCGTTTACGCTGGTTAGCGAGGAGGGCTCTACCCCGGGCAGCCGGGCAGCCGGGGTGGTGGCGGCAAGAATTTTTCCCCGGGAGGGTGGGCCAAACACCCTTATCCGGGTCTTTAACCTGAGGGCGTCAGGCCCTTACCACGGCCTGCCTTTCCCCGGGGCCGCCACACGCCAGGCAGCCGCCCGGCCTATGCCCCCCTGGTTGCCCGGGCTCTTTGGCGCAGACCTGGTGCTGGATGTTGCAGGCGAGGATGTCCTTTTTTATGGCCTGGATTCTACCGGGGTTTACCTGCAGAGCACCGCCTACCGGCAGTGGGACAGCCTGCTGACAGCCGTACTAAGGCATGATTTGCTTTGGGTTGCCCGGCCGGAGCAGGAACTTGCCTACCGGTTAAATAACCTTAGGCCAACAAGGCTGCAGAAGAAGGCACTGGCCGAAAAATTATCCCGGCACCTGGCCGCTACTGCCAGGCCGGCAAAGCCGGTAACCCTGCCCTCCACGCTACGGGTGCAACAGTGGCTGTGGCAAACCTACAGCAACAGTATTACCGCTGCCTTGCCAGCAGGGCGGCTGCCGCTGCAAGACCCGGCAGCCGTTAGCCTATGTTCCTTCACTTTCGACAGCACCGCTTTTACCCAGTTTAACCGGATAATACGGTATTATGCCCCGGTACCCGTATATTATCCGCAAAACAACCCGGCCCAGGACCTGCACCGCCTCAGTGCCTATGATTTGGTGCTGGTACCCGCCACCGGGCTGTCCCCGGCACAACAACAGTTTATAGAGGCCCTGCGTGCCAACACCGCAGTAGCCCTGATCGGGTTTGCTGCGGAGCCAGAGCAGAGCGCCTTCAGCGAAATCACGGTAATCCCGGTAGCGGAAAACAACCGGTTAACCCAAACCCTGGCGGCCGGGGCAATTTTTGGTGCGGAAAACCCCGGGCCCTGCCGCAGCCGTTTGCGTTATGGCCCTCCGGCCCTGGCCGGTATGCGCCCTGAACGCCTGCAAAAAATTGACTCGGTGGTAGCGGCCGCCATTCGCCAGGGGGCCATGCCCGGCTGCCAGGTGCTGGTGGCCAAAGATGGCATGGTAGTGTGGCATAAGGCCTATGGCTACCAAACCTACGACAGCCTGCTGCCGGTAACCCCCAACACCCGTTATGACCTGGCCTCGCTTACCAAAGTGCTGGCTACCACCCAGGGGATAATGTACCTGACAGAAACTATGGGGCTGAACCTGGACGACACCCTGGCCCACTACCTGCCCTATTTGCGTAACACCAACAAAAAAGCGGTTACCGTGCGGCAAGTGTTGGCGCACCAGGCCGGCCTCTACCCCTACTACCCTTTCTGGAAGAAGGCCAGGAAAGAATTATTGGCGGTAAAACCCCTCCCGGCCAGACGGGTGCAGGCCGGCCGCAGCCTGTGGGTAAGCCCCGCCATTGGCGATTCTATTCTCCGTTGGGCCGCCACCTCCGACCTGCTGGCCGAGCGGGTTGACACCATAACCCATGCACAGTATGTTTACAGCGATATAGGCTTTTATTTCCTTAAAGACCTGATTGAACTACAAACCCGCCAGCCGCTGGATGAATTTCTTACCCGGTTCCTTTATGCCCCCCTCGGCACCGGCCTGCGCTACCAGCCAACCTGCTATTACCCGGACACCGGAATTGCCCCTACCGAAGAAGACACCGAGCTACGCCACGAGCTATTGCGGGGCTATGTCCACGACCGCAATGCTGCCCTCATGGGTGGGGTTGGCGGCCAGGCCGGGCTGTTTGGCAATGCCAACGATGTGGCTATTTTACTGCAACTGCAGTTAAACGGGGGCTGCTACGGTGGCCACAGGTATTTTCAGCCGCAAACCCTTCGGGCGTTTACCAGCCGCCACTATGCCCGCAACCGCAGGGGCCTGGGGTGGGATATGCCGGGCACCGAAGAAGAAAGCCCGGTTTCAAAGCTGGCCTCAACGGCAACCTACGGCCATTCGGGATTTACCGGGGGCTCAATTTGGGTGGATCCAAAAGAAAACCTGATATTTGTATTTCTTTCTAACCGGGTATATCCGTCTGCAGGGAATACAAAACTAATCGACATGAATATACGTACCCTAATTCAGGACATCGTTTACCGGTCGTTGGAAAAGTGATTTTATATATAACAAACCGGGGGGCAACCCCTTAAAGCTATTTTTTTACTATGAATATTGGCATCGTTTGTTACCCCACGTTTGGTGGCAGTGGCGTGGTAGCAACAGAGTTAGGCAAAGCCCTGGGTGAGCATGGGCATAAAGTTCACTTCATCACCTATGCCCAACCCACCCGGTTGGATTTCTTCAATGAAAATGTTTACTACCATGAGGTAACCTTTGAAAATTACCCGCTGTTTAAATACCCGCCTTACGAGATGGCCCTGGCCAGCAAAATAGTGGATACCGCCATCCATGAAAAGCTGGACTTACTGCATGTGCACTATGCTATCCCCCATGCTTCTTCGGCCTATATGGCCCAGCAAATTTTAAAAACCAGGGGTATTACCATGCCTTTTATAACCACCCTGCACGGCACCGATATTACCCTGGTGGGCAAAGACGAAACCTACGAGCCGGTGGTAACCTTTTCCATCAATGCTTCGAGCGGGGTTACGGCTGTCTCCGAAAACCTTAAAGAGCGCACCCTCCGCCACTTTGATGTTAACCGCCAGATCAGGGTAATCCCTAATTTTGTTGATTTCAGAAGGTTCAGCAAACAACCTAAGGAGCATTTTAAAACAGCCATCTGCCCCAACGGGGAGCGGCTTATTGTGCATACCTCTAACTTCAGGAAAGTAAAGCGGGTGGACGATGTGTTGAAAGTATTTAACCTGATTGCGGCTAAGATGCCGGCCAAGTTACTGCTGGTTGGCGATGGCCCCGAAAGGCCCCACATTGAAAACCTGGGCCGGGAACTGGAGATTACCGAGGATGTGCGCTTTCTGGGCAAACTCGATGCCGTAGAAGAAGTATTGTCGGTAGCCGATTTATTTATTATGCCTTCGGAGCGGGAAAGTTTTGGCCTGGCCGCCCTGGAGGCCATGGCCTGCGAAGTGCCGGTGGTATCAACCAATGCCGGGGGTATCCCCGAGCTGAATATCCATGGCGAAACCGGCTGCATTACCGAAATAGGTGATGTGGAAGCCATGGCTGAACATGCCTTAATGGTGCTTGACGAGCAGAACCTGCCCAGGTTTAAGGCCGCTGCCCTGGCGCGGGCCAAACAGTTCGACCAGTCGGTAATTGTACCACAATACGAAGCCTTTTACCGGGAAGTGCTGGAAAATGGCTGCGTTTAACCCGGCAAGTTGCAGCCTTATTATGCTGTATTTAAACCGGTATTTTTTACTTTTGCGCCATACTATGAAATAATGTGTTATGTCTGTTGAAGTAATCCCCCATAATAAGGGTACTAAAAAGCTATTCGAAAACAAGTTTTTAGAGAAACTTACGCGTACCCATATTGCTATTCCCATTAGCTTGTTTATTATCTATTCCGGGGCCCTGCTGTACTACAGCATCACCCGCATAGGTATGCTCACCCCCTGGCAAACGGCCGGTTTGTTTGCCGCAGGGTTTTTCCTGTTTACCCTGGTAGAATATCTGATGCACCGCTATTTATTCCATCTAGATACCTCTACCAAAAGAAAAGCCAAGCTGCAATATACGTTGCATGGGGTACATCATGAATACCCCAAAGACAAGGAGAGGCTGGCCATGCCGCCCATTATGAGCATTACCATAGCTACCACCCTGCTGTTTGTTTTTAAACTCATCCTGAATGATAGGGTGTTTGCCTTCTTGCCGGGGTTTCTGGTAGGCTATGCCGGTTACCTGTTTATGCATTATATCCTGCACACCTACAAGGCGCCCAAAGGGTTTTTTAACTTTTTGTGGGCCAACCATGCGGTACACCATTATAAAGACCAGACCAAAGCCTTTGGCGTATCGTCACCTTTGTGGGACTACGTTTTCGGCACGATGCCTAAATAAGGCTTTGGGTTTACGGGCTTCACCGTTTAGCTTTGCCCAGCCCTTTGCCGGGATCTTCTTTGGCAACTCTATGGTAAGTTCTGTCCCCTCAAACGGCTTGGATTGAATACCAAGCTTGCCCCCCAGCATGGTAACGGTCTCGCGGGCAATGTACAAGCCCAGGCCCGAACCCTTGGAATGCTCTGAAGCCCGGTGAAACATATCAAAAACCTTATCCAAATGCCCGGCATCAATACCTATGCCGTTGTCTATTATACGAATAATGTAGGAGGAGCCGGTAGCTTCAATGACACACCTGATGAAGGAGTCGACCTTGGTGTTGGCATAGACAATGGCATTGCTTAATATGTTTCGCACCACAATGGCCAACCGCTCCTTGTCGGTAACAATTTCCTTCACGCCCCTGGGCACTACCTCAAACAAAATTTTATTGGAAGAATTAATAAAGCGCAAATGCGAATACGTCTCGTGCAGAAATTCGGTTATGGCTATTTTATCAGGATATAACCTGGTTTTCTTATTTCTGGAGAAGTCAACAATCTCATGAATAAACTCTTCAAGCTTCACTACCGATGATTCGATATGATCGATGTAAATATCTTTGGTAGAGGTATCGTTGTCGCGCTTATAGAGGTTTATCAGGCCCAGGATAGAAGATAATGGCGCCCGCATATCATGCGAGGTACTATAGATAAATTTGTCTAATTCATGATTTACTTTTTTTAGCTTTTTGTTTTGACGGGTTAATTTTTCATTCAATTCCCTGGTTTTTTCTTCTGCCTTTTTTTGCTTGTGGATGTCAATGCCCACCAGCAGCACCTGGGTTACTTTGTTGTCTTCATCCCTTCTGAACGCTTTAAACCGCTGATTAACCCAGCGGTAATTCTTACCGTCATAGGCAAAGCGGGCAATGACATTATAACGTTCTTTTTTCCCCTCCAGCACCTTGGCGAATGTCTTATGAAACAGCTTTACATCATCTTTATGCAAGAAAGAATCAAATACCTTGATCCCTTTGGTGTCAAAATCCTTAAAGAGGCTCAAATCAACACTATTATTAAATTCCCGGTTGGTAAATAAAATTTTCTTATGGGCAATATCAAGCAAGTACAGGGCATAAGGTGAGTCAGAGGCAATGCTTTCAATAAAAGCCTCTTTAGCTATTAATTCCGCTTGTTTTTCCCGTATTTCGGTAAGGTTAAAAACAATACCGGTCAGCCGGTCTATCTTACCGTCAATCCCCTTGTTGGGGGTACATTTGCTAATCAGGTAGATCACCCGTCCTTGTTTGTGCATAAACCGCACCTCAAACTCAAACGGCCGCCCCTGCTCGGCTTGCCGCAACCCTTCAAGAAACTTGCCTTTATCATCAGGATGCACCACCCTGTCAATAAAGTCAAGGTTAGGCGGCACTTCGGCTTGTTTATACCCCAGCATCCGGTAAATTTCCGGTGACCAATAGGCCTCGTGTGAGGGTAGTGTTACCTGCCAGTTGGCCAGCCCGGCTATTCTTCTGGCACTGGCAATTACAATCTGGCTATCGCGGTCTTTTTGTTCATTTTGATACGTGTTAATAACCAGGGCCAGGATATCGGCAACAGAGTTCAGGAACTCAATCTCATAATCGCTGTAAGCATGGCCTTTTTCCAACTGAAATGATAATACGCCCAACGTGCTGTCTTTGTAGGTAATCGGCACTACATATTGTCCGTGGTTGGTCATCCCCCGGTAAGCTACGGTATGCCGGCTATCGAGGGAGTCGGTATAAATAACTTCTTTTTGCCGGACGGCCAGTCCGCATAGGCACTCCCCTTCCGCAATCCCCCTGTGGGCGCAAATTTTAAGTTGTTCCTTTTTTATATTCAGGCAGCTAACCATCCTTAAACGGCCATCCCGCCCCATAAGCAATATCCCGGCCTCGGGCTTTATGTTGGCAATAGGGGTATTGGTGATTACTTTCAGGACAAAATCAAGAAATTCCAGCAAGTCATTGGTTTGCTTCGATTTAATCAGGATCTTATTCAGTATAGCCTGCTTCTCAATGGTCTTACGGAGATTTGTGTTTTTTCCCCCGGAAAAATATTGGTTAAGTACCGTACCAAAAGCCAGGCCGGTTAAAACTGTTAGTGCCAACGGCATAATTATTGCCCAACTCCGGAAAGGGAACCCGGCCATAAAGGTAGCCTGGAGATAATATAGTGTACTAACAATGCCCGAAGAAACTACTAATGAGGCGGTATAAACCAAAATCCGGCTCCTGCGTAAAAAATCGATGATGGCTGACATCCGTTTAGTGGCCTGCTAACACTAAGGCCATAGTATAAAATAGGACTATCTGAAGTTGTCAGTCAAAAATAACCCGGTAAACGGAGGCGAAATATGATTTCAATCATAGAAGCTGGCGATAAAAATCAGTTTTTTTTCTGTTTCTGCTTACATAAAACCCCCGGGCAGGCCGGATAATAAAAAAGGTATGAACGTGTTGTCCATACCTCTCCTCTTAGCAGTTAAACTACTGCTTATTTATATCTTTTCTGACGCAGGTTGTTCAGCCTTTTTCACATCTACCTTTGAATAGGTAGGACAGGTGTACGAAGTACACGAAGATGCAAAAACCAAAACTCCAAACGCAAGTACTAATGCCAACTTTTTCATAACGCTAAAGGTAGAATAATCCTCAATACAAGTCAAATATTTTTAACCACTTTTTTTTATTAAACGGAAAATTAACAAAAAAAGATATGAAAAACTTTAAAATGTTCAATTTTCCCAATCAAATTCTTCTTCGTCCAAAAAGGAACTGTCAACCGGCTCAACCTCTTTCTGTTTAAATATTCGGGTAATATTCAACAACCTGAGCACATTACCTGTCGCCCTCTTCAGGTCATAGTTAACCTTATAATCCTCGGTTGTTCCTTTTATTTTAAACAAAAGGTTGGGTACCCCTTTGGCTGACTTTTGTATGGTACCGAAAGCCGTATCCTTATCAACGCGTTCGCTGATTACCGGAACAGCCAACCGGTAGTTAATATGCTGGTTGAGTGTATGGTAACCGGCCAAAGCAATATTTCTTACATTTGTTTGGATGCTCATCTCCGGAATAAATACCGTATCCTCCTTAATGGTGATATGATTTGTCAGGTCGGAGAAGCGTAAACGGGATAAATTATCCTCTTTATCGTTTATATAGGCTGATAAGGCCATGATGGGCGCAAAATCGTTCAGTTCCCCCCCCACAACTTTAACCCTGGCCCGTGAGGTAAGCAGCGGCCGCTTAAAATGCCAGGCGCTATCAAAATACATGGAGGCGGTAATATCGGCATAAAGCTTCCCTTTCAGGTGCTTATCGGTTATAAAATCCTGCTGAAAATTATGGAAGACATAAAACAGGCTGTCTATGTGTACCCCCCGGGTATAGGCATCGGCACTGATGTAGATATCTTTACTGGGCATAAACTTCAGCTTACCGGTAAGGCGCGTGGCCCCGCCCATACTTCTGCCGGTAAGGTCAAAAACTTCCAACAGGTCCTCTTCAAAAGTAACCTCCCCGGCTACATTGCGGCCCCGGAAACGCCTGAAGCTAAGCTTGTCGAAGCGGCAGGCTAATTGCAAGTTGACCACATAATTTCCGGCCATGGTAAGCGTATCTGCCGCGCCCCAATCCGGGGCGGTGGTTATCAAAGCAACGATATCTTCAATAACCAGGTTATGTGATTTCACATCCGCTATCAGCAATACCCTTCCCGTGTTATCCAACACCTTGCTGATATCGGCCACCGAGCCATTAATTACCATATCCGACTGCCGCCACCGCAGCTGCATGTTGCTCAGGCTAAGGCTATTGCCATTGAACTGGACAATACCGCTTATTTTCTCAACAGTCACCGGCCCCGACCATTTGAAGGCTACCTCGTTTAGTTTGAAAGAGCCCCCTAAGGCAGACTCCTCCAGGGTGCCGTTTGCACCATATTTACCGGTTGCCTGCAGGTCAATATCCACGGTACCTCTTCCTGATTGGTAATCGGGGAATCCGGCATCGGCCAGCAACCATTGGGTGGTAACGGTACCTTTAAAATTGCCCTTATAGTGTGGGGTTACAAAATTATTTAATGTCAGACCAAAGGAGAACGGGGTATTGTCGAGCAACCCGCTTGCTGACGTTATGGTTAACCTGCCGGTGGCCAGGTTACCAATATCACCAATGGCTATATCGGCCACCATAAACAGTTTATTAATGTTGGCTTTAAATTCTTTGTTGGTTAAGTCAACATCATTAAGTTGCAACCTGCCTTGCAGTGCCGGCAGGGTTCTTCTGGTAATATTCCCTTTAACTGAAAAAGCAAAATCAATCGAGCCCTTGCTTTTGTATTCCTTTAATTTTTGCTCATACTTCGGTGGCAGATAGCTGCCCAGCAAAGCCAGGGTTACCTTGTCTCCGGTGGCAGTCAGGTCAACCGAAGGCTGCTCCCCCAAGTTCAACTCCCCGCGGGCGGTCAACGAGGCCCCCTCGTTTTGCAGGCCGGCTTCTATAAGCTGTAGCTGCCGCAAATTATTATCGTAACGTACGTTGGCCGTGAGGATAAATTTACGTTGCCGCCTGGCCCTCCAGGTACGGGTTAGCAAGTCCTGCAAACTAAGGGTACCCTTTATTTTGCCGGCATAAATATTGTCTTGCAGGCTAAAATTACCGAGGAGTTGTTCTACTAACCAATGGTGCCGGGTGCCGGTAAAAAGATTGGTATAGCTTACGTCAACATTTTCTAATAAAATGCTGTGCAAATTTATACGGGCCGGATTAGCAGCGGTGGAATCCGGCCCGCCCTGCCGCTGCAAACGGTAGAGGGCACTGATATTGTTTTTGTTTTGCTTGTCAACATAGATTGTAATACGGGCGTCAGCCACTTCGATACGGGCCACATTAAGTTCACCCCGCAACAGGGCAAAGGGGTTGAGCAAGGCATATATTTTGCCGGCCTCAAGGAAGGTGCTATCGCTATCAGCCGGAACTATCACGTCATTAAAGCGTACGGCAATATTGGGGAAGCCGTGCAGCAGTTCCAGGTCAACCTTGCTCACCTGCACAGGCACCTGCATACTTTTGTTTACCTCTGCCAAAACCCGGGCAATAATCCGGTCTTTAAAGAGGAATAAAGCCGCCAGCAGGCCAAGCAGCAGGGTGAGCAGGGTGATAAGCAACCCCCTGATAAAAGATTTAAGCCTTACCTTCATGCCATTTTGTTACGAAGGGCGAAATTTAGTAATCATTTAACGAATACAGGGGCGAATAATTAAAAAATATTTCCGCAATTATTTGGCTGAATAGCCCCCGATAATTTGGCAAAAACAAAATCTATACTACATTTGCAGTCCCGTTTCAACGATGTTGAAAACCGGGCTCTTAGCTCAGTTGGTTCAGAGCACCTGCCTTACAAGCAGGGGGTCGTAGGTTCGAATCCTACAGGGCCCACACACATAAGGGATAGCCTGGCGCTTTGGCGGCAGGCTTTTTTTGTTGACTATCCCCTTGCCGGCCCATAGGAGGCTGAGGCAGGGGCCTGGGGATTCAGCGCATCACGCCCCAGGCGTGAGGGTCGTAGGTTCGAATCCTACAGGGCCCACACACATAAGGGATAGCCTGGCGCTTTGGCGGCAGGCTTTTTTTGTTGACTACCCCCTTGCCGGCCCACAGGAGGCTGAGGCAGGGACCCGGGGCTTCAGCGCATCACGCCCCAGGCGTGAGGGGCGTAGGGGCGAATCCTACAGGGCCCACACACATAAGGGATAGCCTGGCGCTTTGGCGGCAGGCTTTTTTTGTTGACTACCCCCTTGCCGGCCCATAGGAGGCTGAGGCAGGGACCCGCGGATTCAGCGCATCACGCCCCAGGCGTGAGGGTCGTAGGGGCGAATCCTACAGGGCACACACACATAAGGGATAGCCTGGCGCTTTGGCGGCAGGCTTTTTTTGTTGACTATCCCCTTGCCGGCCCACAGGAGGCTGAGGCAGGGACCCGCGGATTCAGCGCATCACGCCCCAGGCGTGAGGGTCGTAGGTTCGAATCCTACAGGG
>JALSJF010000085.1 GCA_026989505.1 Cyclobacteriaceae bacterium | reverse complement strand
CCAACCTGCGGGACACCGTCTTACGCAGGCTGCTCATTTTTTTGCGGGTTTCGTTGCGGGCAGCCGTTGCTCCCGAAGCCTTTTGGCCGGTAGGGGTAGCTGAGGCTTTGGAAGCTGAGCTAGCCGGTTCGGCTGCACTTGCCGAAGCCGAAGTGGCCAGGGCATCTTCTTTGGTAATGCGGCCGCCTACCCCGGTACCTTTTACCTGTTGCGGGTCAAGGCCTTTTTCGGCCAGTATTTTGGCAGCAGCCGGGGATGGGTGCCCACTGGCATAGCCGGCTGTTGCCGTTGCCGGTTCAGCGGTTGCGGGTTTTGTGGTTGGGGGAGTGGTTTTTGCCGGGGCGGCCGTTTCTTCGATAGTGCATATCAGGTCGCCAATTTTTAAAACCTGTTCATCCTTGGCCACCTGGTGCAAAATGCCACTGGCTTCGGCCGGTAGCTCAAAGGTGGCTTTATCGGAATCCACCTCGGCTATGACCTCATCGAGTTCTACATAGGCACCATCCTCCTTTGTCCATGACGACAAGGTTACCTCGGTGATGGATTCGCCTACTTCCGGCACCCGCATTTCGATAACCTTAGCGGATTTTTCAGCCGGAGGGTTAGCGGCAAGGTCTGGTTGCGGCCCGCTGGTTGCGGGCGCGGCCGTTGCCGGGGTTGCTGCCGGGTCAATTTCACAGATGACTGCGCCAATCTCCAGGGTGTCGCCCTCCTGGGCAACAATTTTTAGCTGACCTTCGGCCTCGGCCGGCAGCTCAAAGGTAGCTTTCTCCGACTCCAGCTCACACAGTACTTCGTCCATTTGCACCCGGTCGCCATCTTTTTTCAACCAGGAAGCGAGGGTTACTTCGGTAATGGATTCACCCACCTCGGGCACGACTATTTTTATGCTCATATCAATCTACTAGTTCAAATGCGGTTTCAATAATTTCTTTTTGTTCCAACTCATGTTGTTTATGGTAGCCGGTGGCCGGGGAAGAGCCGGGTTTACGGGCAATCAGGTGTAGTTTCTGCGGATAGGTACGCAGGATAAACGACCAGTAGCCCATATTAGAGGGTTCTTCCTGTACCCATACATATTCTGCTTTGGGGTATTTGGCCAATTCATCATCCAGCTTGAAATCAGGAAAAGGGTAAAGTTGCTCAATCCTGATGATGGCAACCTCCTTACGTTTGTTGGCCTCGCGGTATTCATGCAGGTCGTAGTATATTTTCCCGGAACAAATCAGCACTTTTTTCACCTTGCCGGCTGTGGCGTAGGTATCGGGCAAAAGCTCTTTAAACGACCCTGTGGTAAAATCCGCCAGCGGGGAGACTACTTTAGGGTGGCGCAACAGGCTTTTAGGCGACATCACGATCAGCGGTTTACGGAAAGGCCAGGCCAGTTGCCTGCGCAGCAGGTGAAAAAAGTTGGCCGGTTCGGTAACATTGGCCACTACAATGTTAAAATCGGCTGCCAGTTGCAGGTAGCGCTCGGGGCGGGCATTGGAGTGCTCCGGGCCCTGGCCTTCGTAACCATGGGGCAACAGCATTACCAGGCCGTTCATACGCTGCCATTTGGTTTCAATGGTGGCAATAAACTGGTCGAACACCACCTGGGCACCATTGGCGAAATCGCCAAATTGGGCTTCCCAGATAACCAGGGTGTTGGGGTTGGCCATAGCGTAACCAAACTCAAAGCCCAGTACCCCAAACTCCGATAACAGCGAATTATAAATCATAAATTGCGCTTGCTGCCCCTCAATATGGTTTAACGAGTTGTAAGCCTCGTTGGTGTTGGCATCGCGCAGCACGGCATGGCGGTGCGAGAAGGTGCCCCGCTGGACATCCTGACCGGACATCCTGACCGGCTTGCCCTCTAACAGCAAAGAGCCATAGGCCAGTAGTTCGGCCGCAGCCCAGTTAAGGGTTTTATGGGTGAAGAACATGTCTTCCCGTAGCTTAAGCTGTTTTTCAATCTGCTTGATCGGCTTAAAGCCATCGGGCAGGGCAATCAGGGCCTTGGCCACTTTTTCCACCACCTTCTGGCTGATTTTTGTCTCCGGGGAATAATCGAAATCACCGGGGTTTGACCTGCGCAGCGACTGCCACTGTTTTTCCAACGGCAGGAAAATGTACGGCAGGGGTTTTTGCTTCACCAGGTTGAGCCTGTCCTGCAGAAGCTGGCGAAACTGCTTGTCCATTTTCATGGCCAGCTCGGCATCAATATCCCCCCGTTCAATAAGTTTTTTCTTATAAATTTCGCGCGGGTTGGGGTGTTTGGAAATAATATTATAGAGTGAAGGCTGGGTGAACTTCGGCTCATCACTTTCGTTGTGGCCATGGCGCCTGTAGCACACCATGTCGATAAAAATATCGCGGTTAAACTTCTGCCGGAATTCAGCTGCCAGGCGCATACAATAGATTACCGCTTCGGGGTCATCGCCATTTACGTGCAGCACCGGGGCATCTATAACTTTGGCCACATCGGTAGCGTAGATGCTGGAGCGGGCATCGTCAAAATCGGTGGTAAAGCCTATCTGGTTGTTGATGACAAAATGAATGGTGCCCCCGGTATAATAGCCGGCCAGTTTCGACATCTGCGCTACCTCATATACAATGCCCTGGCCGGCCAGGGCGGCATCGCCATGAATGAGTACCGGCAGTATTTTGTCAAAATCATCTTCGTACTGGGCATCGGCCTTGGCGCGCACAAAGCCCTCCACTACGGGGTTAACCGCTTCGAGGTGCGAGGGGTTGGGCGCCAGTTTCAGGTTTACCTGCTTGCCCGAGGCGGTGGTAATCAAACTGGAGTAGCCCATGTGGTATTTCACATCGCCATCGCCCATGGTTTCATCGGGCATAGAGCCCTCAAATTCATTGAAAATCTGCTCATAGGTTTTGCCCATGATATTGGCCAACACATTCAGCCGGCCCCGGTGGGCCATGCCGATAACCACTTCCTCTACGCCCAGTTCAGCGCTTTTGTTAATGACCGTGTCTAAGGCAGGGATGGTGGTTTCTCCGCCTTCGAGGGAAAAGCGCTTCTGGCCGATGTACTTGGTGTGCAGGAAGTTTTCAAAGACAACCGCCTCATTGAGTTTTTCCAGGATGCGCTCTTTCTCCTGGCGTGTGAGGTTAAAATGCAACGACTCATATTCGAGTTTGTCGCGAAACCAGGAAAGCACTTCCGGCTCGCGGATGTACATGTACTCAAAGCCAATATTGCCGGCATAAATTTCTTTCAGGGCCGCCAGGATTTTACGTAAGCTGGCTTTGCCGATGCCAATAATGGCGCCCACTTCAAATTCGGTATCCAGGTCGGCTTCCGACAGGCCGTGGTCGGCCAGCGACAGCAAAGCTTTATGGTCGCGCCTTTTACGCACCGGATTGGTGGTAGCCTCGAGGTGGCCACGGGTCCGGTAGGCATGGATAAGGTTACGCACCTTAGTTTCTTTGGCGGTTAAATCCTGATCGGCAGGCCCGGCCATCCCCTGCGTATCCTGGCCATAGGCAGTCAGGGAAAACTCAAAGCCTTCAAAAAACCGTTGCCAGCTTTCATCCACACTGGCGGGGTCGTTTTTATACGACTGATATAATTCATCTATATAATTGCCATGGGCGTTGGCAATATAAGAGTACTTGTCCATAGTATAGCTCACTCTAATTAAAAGGCAAACTTACAAAAGGTTTTGCAAATTTGTTAACCGCCTACCCGCATAGGCAAATATGATCGTAAACACCCGCATAGCCAATACCTGCTATGATGAACTGTTAGCCCGGGAAACTCACCAGAACTTTTCGGGTTACGTTGGCCGTTCAGGGCATATCCCGGCTGGTTACTTCTAACCAAGGCCTTGTCTTGACGTTGGAAATTTTCACGGAGGGTTGCCCGGCAACTTCCGTATAACCTTTGTCCCATCTACTTTTATCCGCGTTTCGCTTACCCGGCCTTTTCTGCCACAAGGCATCCCCCTTGTAGCCCACTTATTACAAGTAAAGATACGTATTTCCTAACGGCTCCCGAAAACCGTTGGCTTACGAAGTACGGGTATTCCGGCCCTTCCCGGAAGCCGGATAATTATATTCACACTAACCTCTTGAATATTAATCAAATTACCTATCTTTGCACCTCAATTTTAAAATTATGCGGACGTGATCCGCACGGGACTAACAAAAAATTATGG
>JALSJF010000084.1 GCA_026989505.1 Cyclobacteriaceae bacterium | reverse complement strand
CGTGGAAAGATGTGGCCTACTGGCTGTCACCGGGTACCCGCAGGTACCTCGATGAAGATTCCGCTACCGCTACCATTGGGTTCAGGTGTGCGATGATCAGGGCGGGCTCTAATTATTAGCATTATTTTACCTAAGGATAAGCAAAAACCACGTTCAGGCGTGGTTTTTTTATGGCAAGCTCCCCGGAAACCGGGAAATACCCCGGGGACGTTTCTTTTATCCGGCCAAAAGTGTATCTTCACTAGCCAAAAATGTTTGCGTTATGAAACTTTCTTTTGATAACCTCCTGGTGGTGGACATTGAAACCGTGCGCAGCTACAAATTGTTTGAGGATATGCCCGCGAGGCTGCAAAAACAATGGGAAAGGAAGGCCGGATTCCTGTCGGCCGGGGAAGAAACCTCCCCCAAGGAATTATTTGAAGACCGGGGCGGTATCTATGCCGAATTTGGTAAAATCATTGCTATCTCAGTGGGGTTTTTTACCTACACCGGCCAGGAATTGACCCTGCGGATAAAGGCATTTTATCATGATGATGAGGCCACCCTGTTAAATGATTTCAACAGCCTGCTGGGCAAGTTCGACCCCAGCCGGCTTACCCTCTGCGGCCACAACGGTAAAGAGTTCGACTTCCCCTATCTCTGCCGCAGGATGCTGGTGAACAACATCAAATTACCCGCAGTACTCAACACCTCCGGCAAAAAGCCCTGGGAGGTAAACCACCTTGATACCATGGAGATGTGGAAATTTGGCGACCGCAAAAACTTTACTTCGCTGGAACTGCTGGCCGCTATTTTTGATATCCCCTCGAGTAAAGACGATGGCATTGACGGCAGCGAGGTAAGCACCGTTTATTACGAAGAAGAAAACGGCCTGCAGCGCATTGCCGAATATTGCAGCCGCGATGTGGTAGTAACCGCGCAATTGCTGCTCCGCCTCAACCAACTGCCCATCGTGAAAGAAGAAAACATCCATAGGGTAGAAAATTAACCTCCGGGCTGTTTATACGACCAACATAGAATAGCTTTGTAACCTGATATGGGGAGAAAAAAACGTATTCATCTGAAGTCTAAGGCAAAAGCAAGGTATAACCCGGCCAAACTGAAAGGGCAGGTCAGCGCTTTTCTCGACCAGAATATCCACAAAGCATATTCATCAAAACAGATCATCAAGCGCCTCAACATTCGCGACCAACCATCAAAAGCCGCGGTACTCCCCTTACTGGAATCACTGGCAGGGGAAGGAAAAATAGAAAAAATACGCCACAGCTATAAAAGCAAACGCCAGGCCGAAGTGGTTACCGGCAGGGTTGACCATGTAAACCAGCATTTTGCTTATGTGGTTACCGACACCGATTTTGGCGATGTATGGGTGAAAACCGATAACCTGCATTTTGCCATGGATGGCGATACCGTTGAAATTGCCGTTTCGCCCAAACGCCATGGCAAACGCCCGGAAGGAAAAGTGCGCAGGATCATTGCCCGCGGTAAAGATGAACTGGTGGGCCGGATAGAGTTCTCTACCCGCTATGCCTTTGTGATTGCCGACAACCGCAAAATTTATTACGACTTTTTTGTGCCCCTGAACAAGGCCGGCAAAGCCGCCCATAACGACAAGGTGATTGTTAAAATTACCCACTGGCCCAATTACGATAAAAACCCGGAAGCTGAGGTTATTAAGGTGCTGGGCAAGGCCGGGGAGCATGAAGCGGAAATCCATTCTATTATTGCCGAGTTTAACCTGCCCTTCCAGTTTCCGGAAAGCGTTACCCTGGAGGCCGAACAACTGCCGGATAAAATCACCCCGGAAGAAATCAAGCGCAGGCGCGATTTCCGCAACATCACCACCTTCACCATCGACCCGGCCGATGCCAAAGATTTTGATGACGCCCTGTCTGTCCGGTGGCTGAAAAACGGCAACATCGAGGTGGGTATCCACATTGCCGATGTAACCCATTATGTGAGCAAGAAAAGCCAGTTGGAGAAAGAGGCCGCAGAGCGGGCTACTTCAGTTTACCTGGTTGACCGCACCATTCCCATGCTGCCCGAAAGGCTGTCCAACGGCCTTTGTTCTTTACGGCCCAGGGAAGATAAACTTACCTTTTCTGCCGTTTTTGAACTCACCCCGGAGGCCAAAATTAAGGGCAAATGGTTTGGCAGAACAGTTATTCATTCCAACAAAAGGTTTACCTATGAAGAAGCCCAGGAGGTTTTGGAAAATAAAAAGGGGGAGTATGCCAAAGAACTGACTACCCTCAATAAGCTGGCCAAGGCCATCAAAAAAGAACGCTTTGCCAACGGGGCCATTAATTTTGAAACCACCGAGGTAAAGTTTGAACTGGCGGCAGACGGCACCCCTCTGCGCATCGTGCCCAAAGAAAGGAAAGACGCCCACCGCCTGGTAGAAGAGTTTATGCTGTTGGCCAACAAGCAGGTGGCTGAGTTTGTTTACAACCTCAACGAAGGCAAAGGCAAAAACACCTTTGTTTATCGTACCCATGACTACCCGGACCCGGAGAAAATCCAGGCCTTTTCACTGTTTGCCAAACGTTTTGGCCATGAGCTGCATACCGATGACGGGCGGATATCGAAATCTATTAATGCCCTCATCAGCGACATTGAAGGCAAGCCGGAGGAAAACGTCTTGCAACGGCTGGCCATCCGCTCCATGGCCAAGGCCAAATACACTACCGAGCCCAATATCCACTTCGGGCTGGCGTTTAAACATTATACCCACTTCACCTCCCCCATCAGGCGTTACCCGGATATGATGGTGCACCGGCTGTTGCACCACTACCTGCAGACGGCCACCCCGGTAAAACCCGATAGCTACGAAGAAAGGTGCCGACACAGCTCCGACATGGAAAAAGTGGCCTCCGATGCCGAACGGGCCTCAATAAAATATAAGCAGGTTGAATTCATGCGCAATGCCGAAGACAAGCCTTATGCAGGCGTTGTTTCGGGGGTAACCGAATGGGGCGTATTTGTGGAAATTGTGGAAACCAAATGTGAGGGCCTGGTGCGAATGGCTGAAATGACAGATGATTTTTATGAATTTGATGAAGATAACATGCGCATTGTCGGCCGCCACAACCGGGCCATGATTTCCCTTGGTGATAAGTGTACGGTGAGGGTCATCGGCACCGATATAGACAGGCGTACCATAGACCTTGCCTTGGTAAAATGAGCCGGGAACCACTTACAGCCGGGGAAATCACGGACCTGATTGACCGCCAGATCAGGCAACTTGACCTGCCCGCAGAACCGGCCGGGCTCTATGATCCGATACGCTACATCCTTGGCCTGGGCGGTAAGCGCCTGCGCCCGTTGCTGGCCTTAATGAGCTATAACCTGTTTGCCGATGATGTGGGGCCGATGGTACTGCCGGCTTTGAGTATTGAGGTTTTTCACAACTTCACCCTGGTACACGATGACATTATGGACAAGGCCCCCATCCGCAGGGGCAAGGCTACGGTACATAAAAAGTGGCACGACAATATTGCCCTGTTGTCGGGTGATGCCATGCTGGTTAAGGCCTATGCGTTACTGGCCCAGACGACAGCCGGCAAACTACCCCAATTGCTGACGGCCTTTAACAAAACCGCCTTGCAGGTATGCGAAGGACAGCAATTAGATATGGATTTTGAAAAGCGGGGCTTTGCCCACAACCCCGTAACCGAAGCAGAGTATCTACAGATGATCAGGCTTAAAACAGCCGTATTATTTGGCTTTAGCCTACAGTTTGGCAGCCTTGCCAGCGGCCGGGACACCCAGGTTAGCGCGTTGCTTTATGATGCCGGGGTGCACCTGGGGCTGGCTTTCCAATTGCAGGACGATTTGCTCGATGTATTTGGCGGGGAAAAATTTGGCAAACAAACCGGTGGGGATATTCTCAATGCCAAAAAGACTTATTTGCTGGTAAAGGTGCTGGAACTGGCCGGGGGTGATGACAGGCAAGGGATTATTGCTGCGATCACCCACAACAAGATGGCGGATTCGGCCAAGGTGGCAACAATAAAAGATTACTACACCCGGTATGCGGTAGAAGAAGTGGCCCAAAGCGAAATTGATTCACACCTGGACAATTTTTTTGCCGCCCTTGACACCCTGGGCTCAAACCGTACCGGAAGGATAAAGGCCCTGGTACAATCACTGGCCACGAGAGCTGTTTAATTATGGCAGGGGGTACAGCATTTTCAAGATTTTG
>JALSJF010000083.1 GCA_026989505.1 Cyclobacteriaceae bacterium | reverse complement strand
ACCCTCAAATTTGGGTCATGCTTAATCTTGGGTTCATGCTATGTTTTGTGCATAACATGTTGTTTTACACTATTTTGCAGTTCATCAGCCCTGCGGGCGAAAAATTCATATGAATTTTTCGGGTTAAGGTAAACACCCGCTCGCTTTATAACTCCCGCAACAGCCTTAAAGTAAACGAATATGCCAAACAGGAGGGCCTTTTTGTTCCTTTTCACCAGGCTATTTTCAAAGCTTACCTCGAAGAGGATCAAAACATTGGCGACCTGCAGGTTTTGCTGGCCATAGCGGAAAGTGCCGGCCTTAACCCCGACAAGACCAAAGCCTTTATTAGCCACCCACAGGCAGATGCCTGGCTGACCCACAACCGCAACGAGGCCCTGCGGCTGGGCATAACTTCCGTGCCTTCGTTTATCATTGGCCACAACCTGATAAAAGGCGCCTATCCTTCAGACACCCTGCGGCAACTGTTTAGCAAAGCCCTCGCGGCCTAATAATTTACCTCTGCATACAAAAACCGGCTGAACATGGCCAGGCGGTACCAATCGGCCAGTTTACCGTCCGGAATATCGGGGTCAAGCAATAAATACGGCATAACCCTGTCATCCTTATGAACAGGCAGGGCATCCAGGTCGGGATAAAAAACACAGGCCAGCACATCGTTAACAAAAAACCACATACTATGCGACACCCCGTTGCTGACCAGGGCAAATTCTTCGCCCCTGAACTTTCCCAACACCGCATATTCCCTGAACTGTACTGCCAAAGCTTGTTGATAAAATGAATTGCGTGCCTTAGTACGCAAATTTCTCGGTGGGTCCTGAAAAACGTCATAGTAGGTTTCAAAAAGGCTTGAATCAGCGGCCGGGTCAACCACCACCTTAAAACTGCCGATAATCTGTTCATTCTCTTTGATGATGCCTGCAGCCCCCTCCTCCCAAAAAATTTCTACATACGCTACCGTAACCACGGCATCCTCCCCCGTTGCCGGATCATGTTGATGTTCCTTTTCCTTGTACAACTCCCCCGGGCAAAGGACTATAATATCCCAGTTAAACCGCTTATCATTAGCCACCAGTCGGCTTTCTAACTGCCAGATCACCTCACGGGCGGTAGTAAAGCCGGTGAAATGGCCAAAAAGGCTGGTAGCAAGGTCAGCCCCCATATCTTTCATGGCCGCCCCGGGGGAATATGTGCCGGCCTTCCTTTTGGTAGGCTTTATTTTTATACTTTGCAGGACCGGGTGGTTAAATGTATAGAATAATTTGGTTTGCTTTGGCTTGGCAAAGGGGATGGAATCGAGATAAGTTGTATTTATCTGGGCCCACGAAACAACGGAGGGTAAAGACAAAACAACCGCCAGCCATAATTTCAGAACTCCTTTCATCTCAGTCCGGGTTAACCAATTACTATGGCAAAGCAACAATTTTTTACTTAAAGCAACGAATTGAATGTTGCAATTAAATAAGCATTTTTTTGTATCTGTTACAAGTGCAGGATGCAGGATGCAGGGCCGGCCACACCATTGGGCTAAAAACACTGTTTTATTCGCCCGGTCTGTTGTAACTTGGCCACAGCAAAACGTAACCCCCTTAAAAAATGAGAAAGCTCTTATTTCTGTTGGTCATCGGAAACGCCATTGGTTGCTCCTCCGATACCCAAACCACCCATGAACCCATGTCCGACAACCCGCTTTTAACCCCCTGGGATACCCCTTTTGGCGTACCGCCTTTTGACAAAATTAACGATGCGCATTACCAGCCTGCCTTTATGGCCGCTATGGCCGGACACAAGGCAGAGATTGAGGCGATCATCAATAATCCTGACGAGCCTACTTTTGCCAATACCATTGAGGCACTGGAACGCAGCGGGGCTACCCTGGGCCGTGTTTCCAGGGTATTTTTTGCCGTTCACGGAGCCAATACCAACGATAACCTGAAGGCAGTGGCCAAAGAAATGGCGCCCAAATTATCGGCCCACGAAGACGATATTACCCTGAATGCCGGATTATTTAAACGGGTAGATGCCGTTTATCAACAAAAAGACAACCTCGGCCTTAACCCCGAACAACTTCGGTTGCTGGAGGAAACCTATAAAGCGTTTGTCCGCTCCGGTATTAACCTTGACACGGCCGCCCAAACCCGGCTGCGGGCCATCAACAGCGAACTGGCCTCCCTGGCCCAGCAGTTTGGCGAAAACCTGCTGCAAGAAACCAATGCCACCAAAGTGCTGGTTACCAGTAAAGAAGATTTGGGCGACTTGCCTGCCAGCCTGGTAGCGGCCGCAGCCAAAGAGGCCGAAAATAATGGCAAAAAAGGCTGGATGTTCACCCTCCAGCGCCCCAGCATCAACCCGTTTCTGCAATATTCGCCTAACCGTGAGTTGCGTAAAAAGCTGTACATGGGCTATGCCCTGCGGGGCGACAATGACAACGGGAACGATAACAAGAAAATTCTGGCCAAAATGGCGGCCCTGCGGGCCGAAAGGGCCCACCTGAAAGGGTATAAAACCCATGCCGATTACATCCTTGCCGATAATATGGCCGAAAACCCACAACGCGTATATGATTTTCTCGATAAGGTGTGGGCCCCGGCCCTGCAGGTGGCTATACAAGAGCGTGATGACCTGCAGGCCATGATGCAGGCCGATGGCGTAGAGGGCAAACTCGCGGGCTGGGACTGGCGCTATTACACCGAGAAAGTACGCCAGGCCCGTTACAATTACGATGAAGAAATGATGCGCCCCTACTTTGAGTTTACCGCTGTACGCGAAGGCGTATTTATGCTGGCCAACAAGCTGTTTGGTCTTACCTTCGAACCCATTAAGGTGCCTGTCTGGCACCCCGACCAGCAGGTTTTTGAAGTAAAAGAAGCCGATGGCAGCCACCTCGGGGTGATTTATATGGATTTCTTTGCCCGCGAGAGCAAGCGCGGGGGTGCCTGGATGAATGCCCTGCGCCCGCAATCAAAGCTGGAGGGTGCAGTAACCCCTATTGTCACCAACAATTTTAATTTCCCTCCCCCTACCGCCAACTCCCCCTCGCTCCTGTCGTTTACCGAAGCACAAACTTTGTTTCATGAGTTTGGCCATGCTTTGCACGGTTTGCTGTCGGACGTAACCTATGAATCACTGGCGGGCACCAACGTACCCCGTGATTTCGTAGAGTTCCCTTCGCAAGTGATGGAAAACTGGATGAGCGAACCGGAGGTGCTGAAGCGCTACGCCAAACACTATCAAACCGGTGAGGTTATCCCCGATGAACTGATAGAAAAAATCACCGCCTCGGGCAAATTTAACCAGGGGTTTGCCACGGTAGAATACATGGCCGCTTCCTACCTGGATATGGCCTGGCATACGCTGGCCACCACCGAACTGCAGGACGCCCGTACTTTCGAACAAAATGAAATGGGCCGCATAGGCTTAATCGAGGAGATAATCCCCCGTTACCGCAGTACATATTTCAACCATATCTTCGGTGGCGACCCCAGTTATTCCTCCGGCTACTACAGCTACCTGTGGTCGGAAGTACTGGATGCCGATGCTTTTCAGGCGTTCAAAGAAACCAGTATTTTCGATCAGGAAACCGCCCGGAAATACCGCCACATGCTCAGCCAGGGCGGCACCAAACCGGGCATGGAGCTATATGTTGAATTCCGTGGCCGGGAGCCTGAAATTGAGCCGCTGCTAAGAAAACGGGGATTGTTGGATTAAGCCAAACCTGCTGCCCGTTAACAACCGTGGGGTAACCTGCGGCTGCTCTTTTGCCCTTGATGTAAAAATACCTGCAGGGTGACCTACGTCCTGTTTTGTGCGCGACATGAACGCTCTAAAAGCCCCTTGATAATCGGTGTGTTACGATTCTAAAACTTGAAATTTGGGTGACCCGCCATGTGTTTAAGCTATCTTTAGTTGGGAATCAAGTGCTGTTAGCGGGCGGGTGTCCACGAGTAGCGCGGCCCATTTGAAGCTTTTAAACATGTTCTATTGTATAAAAATGGCTGGCTTACGCTGATATTATAAGGTATGGGAATGTTCTTGCGGAAAATGGGCATTACTCGTGGGGCCTTTTCTTTTGCTTCGTTTTCTTTGGGCAAGCAAAGAAAATGAAGAACCAACAACCCATCACTAAAACAAATATACCCTAGCATACTTTAAAAAATAGGGCACTAACCCGGATTATTCATGAAAATTATGAATAATGATGTAAA
>JALSJF010000082.1 GCA_026989505.1 Cyclobacteriaceae bacterium | reverse complement strand
CCATGCGCACCCCACGGTAGATATAGCCTTTATTATACAGATCAACAAATACCCTGGTAACGGCTGCCGACATGTCGGGGTCCATCGTAAAGCGGGTACGCTCCCAGTCGCAGGAGGCGCCCAGCTTCTTCAGTTGTTCGAGGATAATGCCCCCGTATTTCTCTTTCCACTCCCAGGCATACTGCAAAAACTCTTCGCGGGTAAGGTCTTTTTTGGCAATGCCCCGCTCTTTGAGCATGGCCACTACCTTGGCCTCCGTGGCAATAGAAGCATGGTCGGTGCCCGGCACCCAGCAGGCCTCTTTGCCTTCCATCCGGGCTTTGCGTACCAGCACATCCTGAAGGGTATTATTAAGCATATGCCCCATGTGCAGCACCCCCGTTACGTTGGGCGGAGGAATAACAATGGTATAGGGTTCCTTGTCGGGGTTGGGTTCGGAATGGAAAAAGCCCTTTGCCAGCCACTTTTGGTACCATTTAGCTTCAACTGCAGACGGGTCGTACTTCGAGGAAATTGCCATTAATCACGTGTTACTGATGAATTTGCAAAAGTAAGTTTTTTTTACAGCCAAACTTGGCGCCTGAATTGATAAATTCATAAAAGTATTGCATAGGTTGCTGTATTAACCGCCAAGGACACCAAGGTTTCCCCTAAGGGCACAAGTGCTCATTTAAAAAAGGCCTGCCGACTGCGACCACGCCTATCGGTCGTGCAAGGCCATCCATCCGTTGAGAACTACGGCTGTATCTTTCGGGGGATTGCCGCGCTGCGCTCGCAATGACAATTTGGGTTGGAGAGGTGACTTTACCTCCCTACCATTCATATAGATATCTCTTTCCTATTATAGATTAATTCTGGTAATGATTAGATTTATCATTTAAATAAGCTTAAATAAAAAATGATAGGCATTGTAGGTGGCGTAGGGCCCTATGCCGGGCTTGACCTGGCAAAAAATGTCTTTGATAACACAATAGCAAAGACTGACCAGGATCATTTGCCGGTAGTAATGCTTTCCCTGTCCTCAACTATTCTGGATCGCACCGAATATTTGTTGGCTACAGTTAATGAGAACCCCGGAGAAGCAATTGCCAAGGTTATTTTACAAATGGAAAAGATTGGCGCCACGGTTGCCGGCATACCATGCAACACTGCTCATGCCCCGGTAATTTTTGGTTTGACTAACCAAATACTAGTAGAAAACAACGCGCACGTCAAGTTATTGAATATGGTTGATGAAACGGTAAAAGCTGTCAGAAAAAACTACCCTGACCTGAAAAAAATTGGCGTTCTGTCAACCACCGGCACCTACCACTTTGGTATTTATTCCGGCCCCCTGCAGCAGGCAGGCCTGGAGGCAATTGTGCCGGATGCACAGCAGCAAGAAAGCAGGGTGCATCCGGCCATTTATGATAAGCAGTATGGAATTAAAGCTAAAGCCAACCCGGTAACCGAAAAAGCCCGGGAAGATTTGCTTACTGCCATTAATGATTTAAAGAACCAGGGTGCTGAATTGATTATTAAAGCCTGTACCGAGATAGCTCTGGCCATCCCTGAAAAACTAGTGGCCGGTATGCCCACCCTTGATCCATCCATTGTTTTAGCCCGCAGCCTGATAAAGCATATCAACCCGAAAAAATTAAAACCCCAAAAATCGTGAAACAACTTATTTCCCTTTTCTGCCTTATTATTTCTCTTCCCTCCCTGGCGCAGGATGTTCAGCGGGGCCGTGCCCGCGATTTTGGCATTGAGCCGGGCATCCTCACCCCCGGCAAATGGAATGCCATTACCGATGTTGCCGGGGTAAGCGTGGGCCATACTACATTAATAACAGGTGACTCTATCCGTACCGGAGTTACCGTAGTACGGCCGCATCCGGGCAATGTTTTTCAACAAAAAGTGCCGGCCGCAGTCTATGTAGGCAATGGTTTTGGCAAAGCCATCGGTTTTACCCAGGTCGAGGAACTGGGCAATATTGAAAGCCCCATTGCGCTGACCAATACCCTCAATGTCTGGCAAGTGGCCGATGCCCTGGCCGGCTATGTGCTCGGCCAGCCGGGCAACGAGGCGGTGCGCTCGGTAAATGTGGTGGTGGGCGAGACCAACGATGGCTGGCTGAATGATATCCGGGGGCGGCATGTACAACAGGAACATGTAAGACAAGCTCTTGAAAATGCCCGTAGCGGAATTGTGGCCGAAGGCTGCGTAGGGGCCGGCACCGGCACCCGGGCGCTGGGGTTTAAAGGCGGTATCGGTACTGCCTCACGGGTGTTGCCCAAAGATAAAGGCGGTTATACCGTAGGCGTGCTGGTGCAGACTAATTTTGGCGGCATCCTGACCATCAACGGAGCCCCTGTGGGCGAAGAACTGAACAATTATTATATGGCCGAAGATGTGCCCTATGTTGTGGACGGCTCCTGTATGATTATCATTGCCACGGATGCCCCGCTGTCGGCCCGTAACCTGAAACGGCTGGCCAGGCGCTCCTACCTGGCTTTTGGCCGGGTGGGCTCCTTCTCCTCCAATGGCAGTGGCGATTACTCGATTGCGTTTTCCACCCATCCGGGGTTACGCATCCCTTACCAAACAAGCAACACAGCAATGACTATCCCCCAGTTGCGGAATGAGGCGATGTCGCCTTTGTTCCTGGCCGTGGTAGAAGCTACCGAAGAGGCTATCTATAACTCATTATTTATGGCTACTGATATGACCGGGCAAAAAGGCCGCACGATGAAGGCCTTGCCGGTTAAGGAAACGTTGAAAATACTCGATAAATACCATGCCCGTAAAACCACCCCATAGCTATGGCACAGCCTGAATTAAAGTTAAGCAGAACCCCGGCCGACCGGATGCTTGATCGTATAAATACCCTTATGATGCTGGCCATGGTTCTTATTCCCACAATAAACTATGGCAGCATGCCGGAAACCATTGCCATCCACTACGACATAACCGGCAATGCTGACAGATACGGTGATAAAATAATGATCTGGCTGTTAACCGGCACAAGCCTTTTTATCTATGCTTTGCTGCGGTGGCTGACTACCGTACCTCACCTGCACAACTACCCGGTAGAAGTAACCGCAGACAACGCTGAAAAACTTTACCGCACCAGCAACAGGCTTATCCGCCTGCTTACCGGTTCCATCCTGGTAATCTTTTTGATAATCCATATTTCCGTAATTTATACCAGGGCCTCCTTGTTGTCGGGCTGGTTTACCCCCATGCTCCCGGTGCTGGTACTAAGCCCGGTTATCTGGGGGTTGCTGCGGATGAGAAAAATAGGCCGGTAACTGCCAAGAACAGGATAACCTTATGGGGGAGTCCTACTTTATTTGTGTCGGTAATCGAACAGTAAACTCGGCAAACTCGCCCTCCCGGCCATCAACCAATATTTCTCCTTGTAGCTTTTCAATTGCCTTGCCTGCCAAATACAAACCCATGCCATGCCCATCTGACTGCTGGCTACCTTTGTAAAACATGTTAAAGAGACTACCTCTGATCTCCTCAGCAACTCCCTCACCATTATCCCTGATTTTTACTTCGAGCCAACCTTTTCCGGTAGTAACACTTACTTCCACATGATGCACCTCGCCCACACGGGTTTTATACTTAAAGGAGTTATCCAATATAGAATCAAACAGAATAGTCAACAGGTTTACATCACTGTATATTATTGCTTCGCCAGATATCAAAAGGTCATACGTACATTGTTTGCCAACACACTCCATTTGCTTTTGCTTCAGCAAGGAGGAAAGAAGGCTTTCAACCATTATTTTCTCATTTGACGCAGCCGGGTTTGAGGAATATATGTTATGGTAAAGGGTCAATTGGTTTGTCAGGCGGTGCATACTGGAAACTTCACGGTCGATAAGATTTAAATAATCTTTTGACCCTTGCTCCTCGAGTGTGGGTTCCAGCAAGTTCATTAAGCCGGAGATCCTGGCCAATGGGCCTTTGAGGTTATGGGAGGAACGGTAAAGGAAAAGATCAAGTTCTTCATTAATTTGTGTTAACAATTTATTCGACTTGTTGAGTGACAAGGTCCTCTCCTCGACTTTCCTGTTCAGGACATCATTAGCTTCACTTAGTGCCTCTTCCAGTTCTTTTTGTTTAGTAATATCCCTTACAATTACCAAAAACCCGGTAATTACCACTTTGTCACCTGTTTCTTCAAACAGCAGGTTTACATTTTGCCCAACCCAAACAGTTTTTCGTTTAACAATGACAGGAAACTCCTGGTAGGTGCTTACTTTCTGCTGTTTGTACTGGTTAATAT
>JALSJF010000081.1 GCA_026989505.1 Cyclobacteriaceae bacterium | reverse complement strand
ACTAACCGGGTGCTGGCTACGGCCATCAACCGCTATGAATTAATCAACCGACTAAACAAAGCGATAATTACAGTTGACTACTTTAACCATGAATAAAATCAAAAAAACACTTATTTTAAGCGCCCTTGTTTTCGGGGCCTGCCAGCCGGATGCCGGCAAACAACCTGCAGTGAAACCCGGGAGTGGTTTGCCGGTAACAGAAGCTATTGTGTACACCCAAATAGCCCGGCAACTGATTACTGATGTGGTGGAATGTACCGGTAAAATAGATGTGCCGCCCAACCAGCGGGCTGCGGTTTATGCCCCTATTGGCGGTAGGGTGACTAATATCAGGGTGCTCCCGGGCGACCTGGTGCAAAAAGGCCAGCAATTGTTCTCGCTCGTGCACCAGGATATTGTTAAAGTACAGGAGGAGTACCTCGTGGCCCAAAACGACTTTGCGTTGCAGCAGGTTAACCTTAACCGTAAGCAGCAGCTATTTGCGGCCAACAGTATCTCCGACCGCGAGATGCGTAGGGCACAACGGGATTTTAACGTGGCCAGGGCCAATTATACCAGCCTGGCAGCCCAGTTGAAGTTGATTGGTTTGTCACCTGAAAAAGTGGCCGGTGGCAAAATCTTCACCGCAATTGATTTTAAGGCCCCCATTGCCGGTTATGTAGCCAACGTGTATGCAGTGTCCGGGGCGTATGTAAATGTTAACAGTGCCATTCTCACCATCGTCAATACCCGGCATAAACATGTGGAGTTGGAAGTATATGCCGACAACATCAACCGGGTACAGCCGGGGCAGGAGGTAAGGTTTCACATGGCCGGGTCTGCGGTAGAATACCGTGCCGAAGTGCATCTGGTAGGCAAGGAGGTTCAGCAGGATACCCGTACGGTACGGGTGCATGCGCACCTTGCAGATGAAGAGGCGCCTAATCTGGTAATAGGTTCTTACCTCTATGCCGGTATCCTGGTTAGTGCCGATTCGGTGTATAGTTTACCGCAAACGGCCATTGTATCGATTGACAGCAAAAACTATGTGCTGGTTAAAAACAACGGCCAACTGCAACCCGTAGCAGTAACCCTGGGGAAAGCCTTTAAGGGGTATGTTGAAATAAAAGATTATACCAAACTGTTAAACCGGCAGGTGGTTGGCGATGATGCTTACTACCTGATGGAATAGGGGAAGTTTTACCTGCCCGTTTTGTGTAGCCACCCACAGCCGGTAGCGGGAGTATGGGTTTTCTTGGGTTACCCTTGTAACGAAAGGTACTACAAGCTATAAACATCCGGTTTATTATGGGTTTCTGGTGAGGGCCAGGGTTAGAAAGTATGATGAAGGCTTACCTGTAGCTGTCCTTTATTCCAGGTATTGGTAGTTTGTTGCATGTAGCCAAGCTGCATTCTCAACTTATCAGTCAGGCTGTAGCCCATAGCCCCATAGAGCCGGTTACGGTCGAATATTTCTACGGTGTTGCCGTTACCGATATCCCGTTCGCCATTAATAAAGATTTCATTATATGCTGATAAATAGATAGCCCCTTTGGTTAACCCGGTTTTGTTGAAAGGCAGGGCGAAAGAGAAGAAATAACGCCAGCGGGTGCGGAAATCCTGGCCTTCCACAAACCTTTCTTCCAGCCGGAACCGGTGCAAAACATGAAACCGGTCACCTACTTTTTGCGGTAGCATGGCCTCCTGGTAGAAGCGGTTTTCGGCTATGGTTTCTTTGCTTTCGCCATAGGCCCCGGTAGGAATGTAGGCATAGCCCAGGGTAAACTTTACGCCCCCGGCTTTGGCCGGGGCATAGGTAAAGCCGGCCCGCAGCATCAACTGCTCCAAATCACCCATGATATTCCAGTTACGGTACTGAATATCCCCCTGCATACCGAACGGGCCCTCTTTAAAGGTAGCATTCCAGAAATACATATACCAGCCGCCAACTTTGGCATCGTTAACGGCCTGGCTGTACCCTTTGCCGGCTAACATAAATAAAACTAAAACCAACCCGGTTACTAAAACACTTTTCAAGGTAGTTGCTTTTATGGTTCTTTCTGTTGTAACATTTGCTGTTGATTTTATCCCGGGCCAACCGGGCGGTTATAGCTCAGGTTAATTTCGTCCGCACCTTCTTCCAGTCCTTTACCTGCCATTCAATAAAACCGGTACATATAGGGTTACTGCGGGCATCATGACTGTCAATTTCTATCGTCACGGTTACGGCATCTTCTGCTTTCAGGGGGGTTAAGATTTGCCTTTCCACCCAGGCGTCATCCAATGTGCAGGTAGCCGTAATGCCGGTTTTTCCCTGATAATAATATTCCATGCGCAACGATTTCAGAATAATACGGTATTTTTTCGGATTTAGTTTGCGCAACAGCGACAAACCCGTGGTAAACTCCGACAAGGTGGCCAGGGCGCAGGCATGCATACCTTGAATATGGTTGAGGTTTACTTTTTTATACGGCAGATAAACGGTAATATGGTCATCCCCGGCCTCGAGCACTTTAAAACCATGGGGTTTGTTAAAGGGCACCTTTTGGTTTAAACCGAAGTTCAGTACGCGCATAAAAAAAGGGGAGTTGCGTGCCCGTTTAAGTAATCTGTTTAAATTGGCCATAACATTTTTTTATCTTTGGTGGCTGTTGGTGCTTTGGTACGGGTTAACAAAGAAAATCCCCAAAGCTGACATTTTAGTAGTTTAGGTAATTATTTTTCCATGATGAAGAAGAAAATTGTGGTACTCGGTGCCGGCCTGGTGGGCAATGCCATGGCCATCGACCTCAGTAATGCGCATGAAGTTACTGCGGTAGATATCAGTGAAAAAGCCCTGGCGCCCCTCGCTGACCGGGGCATACAAATCCGGCAGGCCGACCTCTCGCTACCCGGGGAAATTGCCAGGGTAGTGGCGCCTTTTGATCTGGTGATTGGCGCGGTGCCCGGGTTTATGGGCTATGCAACAATGGCCGAAGTGATTAAAGCCGGTAAAAATATAGTGGATATATCGTTCTACCCCGAAGACCCTTTTGGCCTGGATGAACTGGCCAGGGAACAGGGGGTAATTGCGGTAATGGACTGTGGCGTAGCCCCCGGTATGGGCAACATTATTTTGGGCTATCATAATGCCCGGATGAAAATAGAATGCTACGAGTGCCTGGTGGGCGGCCTGCCGGTAGTACGGGAGTGGCCCTACGAATATAAAGCCGTATTTTCCCCTATTGATGTGATTGAAGAATATACCCGCCCGGCCCGCTTTGTGGTTAATGGCCAGGTGGTTGTTCGCGAAGCCTTGTCTGATGCGGAGTTAGTCAATTTCCCCGGCCTCGGCACCCTGGAGTCCTGGAATTCCGATGGCCTGCGTTCGCTGATTAAAACCATGGACATCCCCAACATGATTGAAAAAACCCTGCGGTATCCCGGTTGTGTGGAATACCTGCGGGTTTTGCGGGAGAGTGGTTTTTTCTCTGCCGAACCTGTAGAAATCAATGGGGTGCAGATTAAACCCATAGACCTAACCGCTAAATTGCTCTTCCCGAAGTGGCAGTTACAGCCCGGGGAAGAAGATTATACGGTAATGCGGATTAACCTGTCCGCAGAGGGCAAAACCATTACCTATAACCTGCTCGACAGGTTTGATAAACAAACCAATACCCTATCCATGGCCCGCACTACGGGGTATACCGCCACTGCGGTAGCCAATCTGGTACTTAAAGGCAACTATACCCGTGTGGGGATCAGTCCCCCGGAATATGTAGGCAGGGAAGAGGAAAATTTTAAATTTGTTTTAAATTATTTGGCCGAAAGAGGGGTGATTTATCATTTGTCGGAGGAATAAGTTTGTGATCTCGGAATACTTGTCTAAATTGAGCCCCTTTAATTAAAACCGTAGCACCTGACGAATGACCCGACAAACCCGCACGCCCACCTTATTTGAGTCACTCATTCCCATCATTGTACTGGTCCTGCTGCTGACGCTGAATGTCTTTATCTTCAGCGATGACGCCACTTACGGTTCAAACCAATTGGCCTTACTGTTTGCCGCCACAGTAGGGGCGCTGCTGGCCGCCCGCCAGGGGTTTAAATGGCAGGCACTGCTCGATGGGATTATCAAAAGTATTTCTTCGGCCATGGCCGCCATCCTTATTTTGATGATGATAGGTGCCCTGGCCGGCACCTGGCTGATCAGCGGTATTGTGCCGGCCCTGATTTATTACGGGCTGGATATTCTCAACCCCACCATTTTCCTTTTTGCCGCGGTGGTGGTCAGCGCTATTGTGTCGCTCGCTACCGGTAGCTCCTGGACCACCGCAGCCACCGTAGGCATTGCCCTGGTTGGCATTGGCCAGGCCATGGGTATTTATGAAGGGCTGGTAGCGGGGGCCATTATCTCCGGGGCATATTTTGGCGATAAGATGTCGCCTATGTCAGACACTACCAACCTGGCCCCGGCCATGGCAGGCACCGATCTGTTTACCCATATCCGCTACATGACCCTAACCACGGTGCCCTCAATTTCCATTACCCTGCTCATCTTCCTCATCTGGGGCTTTACCCTTGACTCGTCTTCAAAAATGGACTCGATATTGGTAGTACAAGAGGCTATTGCCGCTAAGTTTACCATCAATATCTGGCTTTTTCTGGTGCCGGCCATCGTCATCGGCATGATTGTAAAAAAGATACCCGCTTTACCGGCCCTGCTTACGGGCACTATCCTGGGGGGGGGGATGGCCATTATTTTTCAGCCGGACATAGTGCTGGGCATTGCCGGCACCACCGAGGCCAATTTCTTTACCTTCTATGAGGGCGTGGTCAGGGCTATGTACAGCGAAACCACTATTGTTACCGGCCATGCCATGGTAGATAAGCTGCTCTCGGCAGGTGGTATGTTTGGCATGATGAACACCATCTGGTTGATTATCTGTGCCATGATTTTTGGCGGGGTAATGGAAACTTCGGGTATGCTGGAACGAATGGCAAGTTCAATTGTAAGTTTTGCCCATTCCACCGGCTCATTGGTGGCTTCAACGGCCGTTACCTGTGGCTTTATCAATATTACGGCTTCTGACCAGTATATTTCCATTGTGGTGCCCGGCCGGATGTTTGCCAAAACCTATCGCGATCGTGGCCTGGCCCCGGAGAACCTCAGCCGTACCCTCGAAGACTCCGGCACGGTAACCTCCGTACTGGTGCCCTGGAATACCTGTGGCGCCTACCAGGCCGGGGTGTTGGGGGTGGCTACCTTTACCTATTTGCCGTTTGCATTTTTCAACCTCATCAGTCCGGCCATGACCATATTTTTTGCTGCGGCCGGTATTAAAATAAAAAAACTTAAACAAGATGCCGCTACCTAACCAACCCTTATTTCAGGAGTATGTTTCGCCCGAAGAGGTGAATAGTTTGCCGCTCAGGCATTATGAGGGAAAAATTGTGGTGATTAACGATGCCGCCAAAGTAGCCGGGGCGGTAGCCGAACTGCGCCAGCATGGGGTGATGGGCTTTGATACCGAATCGAGGCCAGCATTCACCAAAGGGGAGTCGTACCCCATTTCGTTAATCCAGTTGGCCATTCCCGGCAAGGTTTTTCTTTTTCGTCTTAACTCTACCGGTTTTACCGGCCCCTTGGTTGACCTGATGGCCGATGATGCCAAACTGAAAGTGGGTGTTGGCTTACGTGATGATATCATTGGTTTACAAAAGCTCCATCACTTTAAGCCGGGCGGCTTTAAAGAATTGCACGACTACGTAAAAGACCACGGTGTACGCAATACCGGCCTACGCAAACTGGCGGCTATTTTACTCAGAATAAGGATATCCAAAAGCCAGCAAACCTCTAACTGGGAGAACCCGGTATTGAGTGAAAACCAATTGCGTTATGCCGCTACCGATGCCTGGGTATGCCTGGAAATGTACAATTTGCTGCGCGAGAAGGGCTTAATCTATGAAGATTAACCCGGTTTATTCACGACTTTCGTGAATAATGAGTGCAAAATAGTTTACCCGCAAATTTGTGCCATGCTTAATCTTGGGTTCATGCTGTTTTTTGTGCATAACATGTTGTTTTACACTATTTTGCAGGGCATCAGCCCTGCGGGCGAAAAATTCTTGTGAATTTTTCGGGTTACATAGGCTGGAAAGGCGCAGGGGGTAATTTATGGTATTACCGGGATTGTCTTTACTATTGTAATGGTAAACTTGTACGCTGTTGCTATGATCAGAACCTGGCTTAAGAAACCTTTCCCCTACATCGAGTCATTACGCGACCAACTCCTTATGTCCCTCGCTGCCGGTGGGGTAGTCACCGGCTTTCTGCTGCTTTTTCAACCGTTTGGTATAGATGCCCTGGTGGGGGGTATTTTTTGGCATGTGGCTGTCTTTGGCCTGATTGCGGCAGTGGTTATAGCCCTTAACCTGATCATATTGCCCCTTGTCATCCCGCATTATGTAAACGCGGAGAACTGGACAATCGGCAAAAATTTGGTTTTCATATTTTGGATATTATTCGTGATCTCCTTTTGCAATTTTGCTTATGGTGAGTACCTGGCAGACAGTGCCTATACGGAAGTATTGCAGGAAAGTAATCGTACCGGGCTGTTATCGTGGATTTTTATGACCTTCTCGGTAGGCATATTCCCGGTTTTTTTACTCGTATATTTTTCTGAAAGGCAACTGCTTAAAAAGCACCAACGTTTTGCGCGGGAATTATCTGAGGATATAGCGCATACAACAGCCACCGCAGAGGGCAGGCTTATTACCCTGGAAACAGGCAAGGCAAGTGCCATCGAAATCCACACCTCCAGGATACTTTGTGTAAGAGCCGATGGCGGAAACTATATTACCGTTTACTGGCAAGATGGGCAAGGCGGGCATCGTGAACTGATACGGATGACCCTTCGCAATTTCCTGGAAAAAGTAGCCGGTACCGGCAATTTTGTCCGTTGCCATAAGTCCTACATTGTCAATCGGGATAAAATAGAAAAGGTGCGTGGCAATGCCCGCTCGCTGGTCATTTCTATTCAGGGCCTTGACTTCCAGGTGCCGGTTTCAAGGGCGTTTCCACGTAGGGAACTCGTGAGCACAGGCTGAAACCGGTTGCCCGTTGACCCCGAAATTGTCCGTTTGGCACTATTTTCATCCCGATGGGCACAAAACCTTCCCAGTGGCCACAAAATAAAGAAGAGATAAAATTAGCAGTGTAAAATTGCCCTGATATGCAAACGGTTAAGTTAACATTTTAATGATGAGCACAAAGCAATATTTACTACTCGGGCTCCTGCTGGTTTCAACCACCCTGGCCTGGGCGCAAAAACAGCAAGCAATAAGAGGGCAGGTAAAAGACCTGGATTCGGGCTACCCACTGGTGGGGGTTACCGTAATTATTCTTGCTACGGACCCGGTAATGGGGGCCACCACAGATATTGACGGCAATTATGTGATTACCGGGGTGCCGGTTGGCAGAATAGGCCTGCGGTACAGCTTTATTGGATACCGGGAGGTAGTTTTAAACGACCAACTGCTGGAAGTAGGCAAGGAGCTGTTTATAAATGTTTCCCTTGAGGAAGAAGTTACTTCTATGGGGGAAGTTGTGGTAACCGCAGAACGGGAACCGGACATTCTTAATAATGATGCCGCGGTGGTGGCTACCCGGGCTTTTGAGGTTCAGGAAACCAGGCGCTATGCCGGCAGCCGTAACGATGTTGCCCGGATGGCGGCCAATTATGCCGGGGTGGCCAATGCCGATGATGCCCGCAACGATATTGTTATCCGTGGCAACTCACCCTCGGGGCTATTGTGGCGGTTAGAGGGTATTGATATCCCCAGTCCGAACCACTTTAATGCCTTTGGCACCACAGGCGGGCCGGTTGGGATCTTAAATAATAATAACCTGGCAAACTCAGATTTCTTTACTTCGGCTTTTCCCGCTGATTATGGCAACACTGTTTCGGGTGTTTTTGATTTACAACTGAGGAAGGGCAACGGCTTTAAAGGCGAGTATATGGGCCAGATTGGTTTCAATGGCTTTGAACTCGGTGCCGAAGGGCCACTTTCCAGGAAAACCCATGCCTCGTATGTTGCTAACTACCGCTATTCCACCCTCGGGGTATTTAAAGCCTTAGGGGTTGACTTTGGCACTGGTACGGCTGTGCCGGAGTACCAGGACCTCACTTTTGCCGTGGATATCCCTTCAAAAAAGATTGGCAGTTTAAAGCTTTTTGGTATGGGCGGGGTGAGCAATATCCATTTTGCTGCCACCCCCGAGCGTGATGAGCAGGGGTCTCTTTATACCACCGCTGATTTAAAGAATAATGCCCGCATTGGCGTTATCGGCCTGAAACACCTATACTTCTTCAATCAGCGAACCAATATTACCACTACCCTGGCTGCCAGCCAGCAATATACTAATGTGGTAATTGATTCCGTGCAGAATAATCCTCCTGACCGCCAGGTGGATGATGTCAGGACCAACCAAATGCTGAATAAACTTTCGCTTCACACGCGTCTTAGCTCTAAACTGTCAGCACAGCATAAAATAACCATCGGGGTTATGGTTGATAATCTGCAGGGTAATTTTCAGGACAGCTTGCTTACCAGTTCCGGTACCTGGTTTAAGTTCTCGGATGCGCGTACCAACACCTGGCTTACCCAGGTATATGCCTTGTACCAATGGAAGATTACGGCCCAACTAAAACTGGTTACCGGCCTGCACTATACGGAGCTGGCCCTAAACCAAAGCCGGGCCCTGGAGCCTCGGGTTGGCCTTTCGTTTACCACGCATGGTAAGGCTACCCTTAGTGCCGGATATGGCTTGCATAGCCAAATGCAGCCTATAAACGCTTATACGGTAAGGTTCCGGGATGCGCCAACAGAATCTAACAAGGGGTTGGGATTTACCCGAAGCCATCATTTTACTGCCGAATACAAGAAGCGCCTGACACCGGGGCTATCCTTAAAAGTGGCCGGCTATTACCAGCGAATTTTTGCTGCCCCCGTTGAAGCTACACCTTCTTCGTATTCCTTGTTAAATATGGGCATCAGTTTTGGCGAAGTGCCAAGGCCCAATTTGGTCAACAACGGACGAGGTGAAAATTATGGCGTAGAACTTACCCTGGAGAAGTATTTTGCCAACACGTATTATTTTCTGTTTACCTCGTCAATTTTCGAGTCCAGGTACCAGGGCAGCGATGAAATATGGCGTAATACAGCTTTTAATAATAAATACATTGTCAACCTGTTGGCAGGGAAGGAGTTTTCGCTGGGTAAGGCGGGGGTTTTATTTGCCGATGTAAAGTTCACTACCTCGGGCGGGCGCTACGCCACCCCCATCGATCTGGAGGCTTCCAGGTTGGCCGGGGAAGCCGTTTATTTGGAGGCCCAGGCTTTCTCTCAGCGCTATGCTAATTATTTCCGCACCGATTTTAAAATTGGCTTCCGGTTAGAGATGAAACGTATTTCGCAGGAATGGCTGATTGATGTACAAAATATTTTTAATGTGGAGAACATTTATGAGGAATTTTACAACCCGCAAACGGGTAATATTGATAACCGTAACCAACTGGGCCTGCTAATTATCCCCCAGTACCGGATATTGTTTTAGCAGACCTTACTCTGTTGTCTGGCGGGCTTTTTTTACCTTATCTGCCGGTCCAAAATTAATACTCCAGATGCCCCGCAACTGGCCTTC
Organism: Cyclobacteriaceae bacterium; assembly: GCA_026989505.1. Classification (GTDB taxonomy): domain Bacteria; phylum Bacteroidota; class Bacteroidia; order Cytophagales; family Cyclobacteriaceae; genus S012-113. Next base: position 15,471 of record JALSJF010000081.1, on the reverse strand, counting down.
CTGATAACCTGTGGCGCTATCATCAGGGTAATGTTCCTTAATCAGGGCGTAGGTTTCTTCTTTCACCTCGGCACCTACTGTGCCGTGGCATAACAGGCATTGGGGCTTTATCAGAATGGGGGCAAAATAGCGGATTTCGTTTTCCCGGGTAAGCAAAGCCTTGCCTACCATCGGCTTCTGCATTTTTTGGATCTGGCCGTACAAATCAATCATATAGGCTTCTAAGGAATCGGCCTTGTTTTGGGGGTTACGCAGTTGCAGGCTGGTACGTTTAATCTTAACGTTGAAAGCTTTTGACAGGCTGTCGGTGAGTGGCATGGCATTGATATTGCAGAATTTTATGGCATTCTCTGGCCCTCCGGTTTGCATGGCTGCCTTTAGGTTGCCACTAAGGGAGGCAAAAGATATTTTGGTGATTTTGTGGCCTGCCTCGGTAAACTCTTCCATCATGGCCCGTTGCTCTTTCTCTTCTGCCGACTCGCAGGCGGCCAGCAGGAGGCTCGTCAGGATCACAAATAGTGTTGTTCTCATTACGTTGTTTTTGGCAAATATACGGGTATGCCTTAATTGTAGAATATGACGTAAGGCACATAATAAAAATTATGTGGGAGAAAATTGGTTACAAGAGCAGGATTAGCCATATTTATACAGCAGAAAGCGAATAAAAGAGAAGTTGGTTTTAGCCCCGTCAAGTTTTATGTTCAGAATCCTGTTGTTGGTACTTGTATTTTACGCCCCCGTGCTCTGCGCCCAGGTGCAGGCGCCTAAATATGCCAATGAGTTTCTGGCCATTGGCGTAGGTGGCCGGGGGCTGGCTATGGGCAACACCCAGGTGGCTGTGGCCAATGATGTAACAGCCGGCTATTGGAACCCGGCCGGCCTGTTGCGGCAAACCAACCAATACGATTTGATGCTGCAACATGGCGAGTATTTCTCCGGCATTGCCAAATATGATTATGCAGCTTTTAGCATGCAACTCGATACGGTCAGTGCCCTGGGGTTTTCCCTTATCCGCTTTGGTATTGATGATATCCCCGACACCCGCTTTTTGTACGATGCCAACGGGGCCATTAATTACGATAATATCCGCTTTTTCACGGCAGCCGATTATGCTTTTATTACCAGCTACGCCCGTAAGCTACCGGTACTGGGCGGCTTGCAACTGGGGGGCAATTTTAAGGTTATCCACCGCAGGGCAGGGGATTTTGCCAATGCCTGGGGCTTTGGCCTTGATGTGGGCGCCCAACTGACGGTAAACCAATGGCAGTTTGGGGCTGTTTTTCGCGATGTTACCGGTACCTTCACGGCCTGGACCAACAACACTGAACTGATTATCGATGTTTTTTCACAAACCGGGAATGCTGTTCCGCAGAACGCTGTAGAGGTAACCGTGCCCAGGCTGATACTGGGGGCGGCCCGGTACTTCCGCCTCCAACAATTCGGTTTCCTGCCCACTGTTGACCTCACCTTTACCTTTGACGGCAAGCGCAATACCCTGGTTAAATCAAACTTTACCTCCATTGACCCTACGGTGGGCCTGGAAATCGACTATAAACAATTAGCTTTTATCCGGGTGGGCATGCGCAATATACAGCAATTGAAGAACTTCGATTCATCAACCTACACCGTAGTAGAACCCACCTTTGGTATCGGCTTTCATTATAAGGCCGTGGCTATCGACTACGCCTTAACCTCGGTGGGGCCGCAAACGGAATCACTGTACTCGCATATTTTTTCGGTGAAACTAAATTTTGACGGTAAGGAATGAAAAACGGCCTGCTCCTTTTGCTACTGCTGCCAGTACTGGCCTTTGCCCAGCCGTATGGCAACGAGTGGATTGATTTCAATAAAGAATATTTTAAAATCAAACTGGCCGAAGACGGTATTTACCGGATAGATTACACCTCATTGGAGGCTGCCGGCTTTCCGGTAAACACGGTGGACCCCCGCAGGATTCAGCTTTTTCACCGGGGGCAGGAAATGGCTATTTATATTGAGGGGGAGGGCGATGCGGTATTTGACCCCGGTGACTATATTGAGTTTTACGGCCAAAGAAATGACGGCACACTGGATGAAGAGCTCTATGTAAACCCGCCCGCCCAGCCGCATAAGTATTATAACCTTTATGCCGATTCAACTGCCTATTTTCTTACCTACTACCTGATAGCCCAGAATGGCAAGCGGCTGTCGGCTGCAACACCTTATACCGGGGTGGCTAAAGATACCTACTATTTTGCTGAGGTGTTGCGGGTTTTTGATGACGAGTATTCCAAAGGGTTGACGATCAGTTCCTATACCAACCTTACCCAGTTTGATATAGGCGAAGGCTTTACCGGCCCGCGGTTTACTGAGACCACCAACCCGGTATTTGATATCAACCTCACGGGTATTGACCTGCCGGTAACTGCGGCTGCCAACCCTGAGCTGGAATTACTGATTACCGGCCGTAATAATACCACCCACGATTTCGAAGTGTTTGTGGGGCCGGATGTGTTGGGTTTAACTTCCATCGGCACCTTTAATTTCAGCAGCTATACTACGTTGAAAATCAACCAGGCCATCCCCTGGGCGGCTGTTGGTGGCGGGGGGACAATGATGGTACGGGTGCAGATCCTGGACAATGCCGGTACGCAAAGCAATATTTCGGTGGCTTATGCCAGGCTTACCTATGCCCGCCAAACCGATATGGCCGGCCGTAACTTCCGGCAGTTTAACCTGCAAGTGAAAGCCAGTGGCGGGGATGTGGTGGAAATCCTGGATACCCCTGCCGGGGCCCGGATATACGACATAACCGATCCGCTGAATGTAGCCCCGGTTATTGATACGGATGTTAACCCCAGCACCATCACTTGTGGGTTTCCTGATGCCACCGCGCCCCGTACCCTGGCCGTAGGGCAGCCCACAGCGGCTTTTAAGATCAGTAGGGTTAATTTCCGCCAGTTTACGCCTGCTGAATATAATTATCTGATTATCAGTAATAAACTTCTTATGCAAGCGGCCGGCAATGCCACCGATGCGGTGCGTGCCTATGCTGCCTACCGGGCCTCTGCTGCGGGCGGCAGTTACGATACCCTGGTGGTGGAAACAGGGCAGCTTTACAACCAGTTTAGCTATGGCGAGGTAACCCCGCTGGCCATCTACCGGTTTATGAAATATATGCTTGCCGGGGGCAACCCGGAGTATCTTTTCCTGATTGGCAAAGCGCTTGAGGTCTCGACAAAATATCACCGCAAGGACCCATCCCTTTTCACCTATCACGACCTGGTGCCTACAGCCGGTTCCCCGGGGGCCGACCAGCCTTTTGCTTCCGGCCTGAGCGGGGATGCCATTGCCGGGTGGGTGCCTGTTGGCCGGTTAAGTGTGTCTTCGCCCCAGGAGGTTATCAATTACCTCAATAAGGTGGTTGAGATAGAAAGCACCCCGTATGCGGCATTGTGGCGTAAGAATTTGTTGCATTTGAGTGGGGGTAATTCCCTTACCGAACTGGAACTGTTTAAATCGTATGTTGATGGTTTTAAAGCTGTGGCCGAGGATGTGTACCTTGGTGGCAAGGTGAGTACGGTTTCTAAGGCCACCACCGCTACCGTAGAATTTATTAATGTTTCGGGCGAAGTAAACCAGGGGCTAAACCTGATTACCTTTTTTGGCCATTCGGCCCCAAACGTAACCGATATTGATATCGGTTTTGTTTCGGACCCGGTAAATGGCTACAACAATAAAGGTAAATACCCGATGATTGTAATGAACGGTTGCAATGCCGGCAATATTTATGAAGATACTTACATCTTTGGCGAAGACTGGATGGCCACGGCCGACAAAGGGGCCACGGCCGTAATCGCCCACACCTCATTTGGTTATGCTTTTACCCTCAAGTTATGGTCGGACCTGTTTTATACCGTAGCCTATGCCGATACCAGTTTTATTGAAAAAACAGTAGGTAACATATTGCTTGAAGTAGGCAAAAGGGTGCTGGATTTTACCGGCCCTAACCCGCCTTATATTTACCTCACGCAAATACAGCAAATGGGCCTGCAGGGCGACCCTGCGTTAAAAGTATTTGGCACCAAGCTGCCCGATTATGAAATAAACCTGAACAACATTGAGCCGGTTAGCCTTACCGAAAGGGGCATAACCTCCGAGGCCGACTCCTTTGCCCTCGCTATAGGAGTACGGAATTTTGGCGCCTATATCCCGCAAAACCTGGAGGTGGCCGTACGCAGGACTTTGCAGAACGGCACGGTGGTTGATTATGATACGGTAGCCTATGCCCCGGTAAGCTACCAGGATACCCTGTTTTATGTAATTGACAATAACCTGGCCAATAATGCCGGCATTAACTCCTTCGAGATTACCCTTGACCCGGCCGGGAAGATACCCGAGCACAGTGAACTGAACAACCTGGTTTATTATAATTTGCCGGTGCCACTATCGGGAACAATCAACCTGGCACCTTTAAACTACGCTATTCAATATTCCGCTACAGTTGATTTGCTTACCCAGGCGGGCGACCCGTTGGCCCAGGCCAGGGATTATATCTTTGAGTTTGACTCAACGCTGTTGTTTACCAGCCCATACAAGAAGACGGCTACCCTGAATGGCAAACAACTAGCTGCCTGGCCGGGAGTGGATATCCTTACTGCCGACAGTTTACCTTATTACTGGCGTACCAGGTACGCGCAACTCAAGCCTAATGAGGCCGATATTTGGGCCGATAACACCTTTACCTATATTGCTGGCGGCAGCGAAGGCTGGGCGCAGGTAGCTTATCAACAGATGAAGAAGAATACCCTGAACGGCCTTAAGGCCAATGAGGCCGCCCGCAGCTTCGACTTCCTGCAAACTACCTTGCCCATAGAGGTTGTCGCCCACGGGGCCAACAGTGCCGATTATACCTATCAGGACACCGAACTGATTATTGATGGTTTACCCTTTATTTACCCGACTACTTATACGCTTTGTGCCAACGATAAGCTTCTGCTGGTAGCTTTTAACCAGGAAACAGCCGCCCCGTATGCCCCTGTTATTGGCAACCAGGTGCAGCCTTGGACCTGCGGGCGCTCACCCCAGGTTATCAATGTATATCCGGCCGGTAAAACCCTCGATGAAATCATCGATGCCATCCCCACGGGCGACAAGGTGTTGTTATTTACTACAGGTAGTTTTGATTTTAATACGCTTACGTCCACCACTATGGCCAAACTCGAAAACCTTGGGGCCGATGCTGCGGTGCTGGCGGCAAAGTTACCGGCAGCGCCCTATATTATGGTGGGCTTTAAGGGGGCGGGTAGCGCTAACAGTGCTGCCGAAATAGTGGGCGATACCACCGAAACCATTAGCTATACGGGCAATATTACCGGGGTTTATGCCTCCGGTGCCATGACCTCACCCGCTATCGGCCCGGCCCTGGCCTGGGACAAGCTTACCCTGGCGGTTAAGAAAACAGGTGCGGCCGATGTGTTTGGGGTAGATGTGATAGGAAAAGATTTTGCCGGCAACGAAACCATCCTTTTTGCCGGTGTGCAGGTGCCGGAGTTGTTATTGTCGGGCGTTGATGCTACGCAGTACCCTTACCTCAAGCTGCAGCTCAGGGTGGCAGATACCGTTAACCGCACCGCCCCGCAGTTGCGCAAATGGCTGGTAAATTATGTGCCCCCGGCCGAGGGCTATGTCACCTTCCTCGGCAATAGTGCCGGCAACGGCCTGGCGGTAACCCTGCAGGAAGGGCAGGTGCTGTCCACCCAACTGGGGTATGTAAACATTACCGCCCGGGATTTTACCGATTCATTGCTGGTGCGGTACACTGTTTTTAACCAGGACCAGCGGCAGGCAGAAGAGGGAACAATGAATATTGCCCCACCGGCACCAGGCGACACCACTTTTTTTACCCTTGATATCCCTACCCGGGGCAGGGTAGGGCTTAACGACTTGAGTGTGGCGGTGAATACCCTTATTATTCCCGAACAACTCTACGAAAACAATAACCTGACCCTGGCCAACTACCTTACCGTAACCCGCGATGCGGCCAATCCCTTGCTGGAAGTTTCGTTTGATGGTGAATATATTTTTGATGGTGATATTGTGTCGCCAAACCCGAATATCCGTATTGTTATCCGGGATGAGAACCCCTATCTGCTTAAAACCGATACTACCGGTATTGATATTTTCCTGACCCGCCCTTGCGATGGCTGTACGGCAGAACGGGTGTCGCTGGCCGGGGCGGAGGTAACCTGGACACCCCAGACCAACGAACAGCCATTCCGTATTGATTTTACCCCGCAAAACCTCGAAGATGGCGTTTATAAGCTATCGGTGCAGGCGGAGGATGCCAGTGGTAACAAATCCGGGGTAGAACCTTATGTTATTAATTTCGAGGTGGTTAACAAATCCACCATCACCAATTTTTATCCGTACCCCAACCCTTTTGCTACCCGTGTAAAATTCATCTTTACCCTTACCGGAAGTGAAATCCCGGACCAAATATTGATCAGGATATTTACCGTTTCGGGGCGGGTGGTAAGGGAAATAACCCAGGATGAACTGGGCCCCCTGCGTATTGGCAATAATGTTACCGATTATGCCTGGGACGGTCGTGATGAGTTTGGCGATCAACTGGCCAACGGGGTGTACTTGTATAAGGTGTATATCCGTATAAATGGCCGGCAGGTAGAGCTGCGCGAGTCGGCTGGCGACCGGGGGTTTACCAAAGGTTACGGCAAACTTTATTTATTGCGCTAACGCCACCGTTTGTCCCTAATTTTTTTCGGTTGACTAGTACATAGTATAGCTTTGCTGGCGGATGAAATTTTGTATGCATAGGGCTTTTGGTTTGCTGTTGTTGCTGTTGTTACCGCCACTGGTACTAGCGCAAACCCTGACCATTAAAGATGAGGCCACTTTGCGGGGCGTGGCCGATGTGCTGGTATTTACGGCTACTGTTACCGAAATCACCAATGCTAACGGCCAGGTTGATTTGCGTAACTTCAATGCCGGGGATACCCTTTTTTTTCAGCACCCTTCGTACTACACGGCCAGGATGTACCTGCCGGCTACAGATACAGACCTGGTGTTTAACATTATTGAGAAGAGCATCAAACTGGATGAAATCGTTGTTTCTGTCAGCCGTTGGGCAGAGTCATCGGCCGAATTCCCTAACAAGGTGGTTAGCCTTACCATCAAAGATATGGCTTTTGCCAATCCGCAAACTACAGCCGATGCCTTAGGGCAAACAGGCGAGGTGTTTATCCAGAAAAGCCAGCTAGGGGGGGGCAGCCCGATGATCAGGGGTTTTGCGGCCAACCGGATACTGCTCACCGTTGATGGCATCAGGTTGAACAATGCTATTTACCGCAGCGGTAATTTGCAAAACATAATTTCTATTGATGCCCATAGCCTTGAACGCACCGAGGTGATTTTCGGGCCGGGTTCCGTGCAATATGGCAGCGATGCCCTGGGCGGGGTAGTGAATATGATGACTTTGCAAGCCAAACTAAGCAATGACAAGACGATAGTTAAAGGGGGCGGGTTGTTGCGCTATGCTTCGGCCAATACCGAAAGGACAGCACATTTTGATATGTCTGTGTCGATGCCCCGTTTTGCTTCGGTTACCAGTTTGAGCTTCAGCAATTATAACGATCAGCAGATGGGTGGCAATGGCCCCGATGAGTACCTTAGAAAAGAGTTTGTTACTACCCTTGGTGGTGCTGATGTGGTTGTGAAAAATGATAATCCGCAACGACAGGTATTTACCGGCTTCTCCCAGTTTAGTTTTCTGCAAAAGCTGAAATTCAAACCAAGTGAATACCTTACTGCTGAAGCCGGGCTTTACTATTCTACCACCAATAATATTCCCCGTTATGACCGGCTGATTCAGTATGAAAATGGCAATTTACGCTATGCCAATTGGTATTACGGGCCGCAGGACTGGCTGATGACCAAGGTGGACTTAACCCTGAGCAGAAAAAACAGGTTTATGGATGTTGGCCGTCTGCAACTGGCCTATCAGCAGGTGAAGGAAAGCCGCCACGACCGTGATTTTGGCTCTGCTATACGCAGAAACCGCTACGAAGAAGTAGATATTTTCACCATAAACCTTGATTTCACCAAGCCCCTGAATGCGTTTCATCATCTTTATTACGGTTTTAATGCCGGTTTTAACCGGGTTAGCTCCACGGCCGATGAAACGGACCTGAACACGGGTATAAAAGTTCCATCGGCTACCCGCTACCCTGATGGCGCCACCTATACTAATTATGCGGTGTATTTAAACTATGAATATAAGCCATCGCCCCGGCTTAATTTCCTGGCCGGCCTGCGCTATAGCCAATTCACCCTGGATGCTACCTTTGACACCACTTTTTATCCGTTTCCTTTCCCGGCCGCTAAACTTACCCCCGGGGCCCCAAGCGGTAGTGTGGGCCTGGTGTTTAGCCCCAATAAGCTAACAACCTTGCGGTTTAACCTGTCTTCGGCTTTCCGGGCCCCTAATGTAGATGACATGGGTAAGGTGTTTGATTCCGAGCCGGGCAATGTAGTGGTACCCAACCCCGGCCTCGCACCTGAATATGCCTATAATTTTGACTTAGGGGTTACCCGGAGGTTTGGTAACTATGTGAAACTGGATGTTACCGGGTTTTATACCTACCTTGATAATGCCATGGTGCGCAGAGACTTTTCTTTTAATGGGCAGGACTCTATATTTTATGACGGGGAACTAAGCAAAGTACAAGCCCTGGTGAATACCGGTAGTGCTTATTTATATGGTTTTAATGCGAAAATATTTATTGATTTCAATAAGCACTGGTCGCTTACTTCTGCCTATAACTTGGTTAAGGGGGAGGATGCGCAAACGGTACCTTTACGCCATGTAACCCCGGCTTTTGGCAGCACCCATTTAGTGTATAAGCGGCATCGTTTTAAGATAGACCTCTCTGCCAACTATAGTGATGGCTTTAGCTATGGGCAACTGGCCCCTGAAGAGCAGCGTAAACCACATTTATATGCGGTAGATGAAAATGGGTTACCTTATTCGCCTTCCTGGTTTACGATTAACATCATGTCGTCAATACAGCTATGGGATTATGTACAGGCTAACTTTGGTGTGGAGAATATGCTTGATAATCGCTACCGGCCTTATTCTTCCGGGTTGGTAGCCCCGGGAAGGAATTTTATTATCGGTCTAAGGGGTTACTTCTGATAGTGGAGATGTAGATTTGGTACAGCATTTTTTATGTATTGGATTATTTTAATATATCTTCATTTTTTCAAAAACTTGCTTATATTTACTAAATACAATTAATTCAACCTCACAACATACCCGCTTATTATGAATAACCGTCAACAGGCCATCCTTTACCTTACCAATCTTTTAGTTTATTCCGATGGGGAATTTGACGACAGTGAGAAGGATGCAATTAAATATATTTGCCAGCAAGAGGATGTTTCCGAAAGCGATTATCGGGGGTTTCTGAATAGTATAGGTAGTCTCTCCGAGAAAGAACTTTACGACAGGGGGATTGATTTGGTTGAGGCTTGTTCTGAAGATGACAAGGTAGCTATATTTGTCTGGCTGTATAAATTGTCCGAAGCAGATGGTACCGTGCACGCCAAAGAGGTGCGTTTTTTGCTCTATTCGCTGAGGCGCGCCAGTATAGATTTTGATGCGGTAAAGTCAGCGGCCGAGTCTTCCCCTCCGATTCCTGTTTAACCCGAAAAATCCATATAAATTTTTCGCCCGCAGGGCTGATGTAATTAACTGACAAACAATCGTTTGGCGGTTAATTTACATCATTATTCATGATTTTTATGAATAATCAGGGTTAGGTTTTTCAAAACCAGGCTTATAAGTAAACGGCACAGTGTGCGTAGCCGGAAACTACACAAAAAAAGCCCGCATAAGCTTTAGCCTATACGGGCTGTAAACCAAATATGTAGAAGTTTAGCTTAGTTTACCGGTTCGGGTTTTTTTACTGCGATATAATCAATGCCGCTTTCTTTTATCTGCTGGTTCAGGGCGGGTATATCCCGGGTCATTATCTTGTTAAGGGAGGTAAGTTCATGATCGATTGCCTTGGTTATTTCCTGGCGTACGGCCTCAACCTGGCTGGTAGGCGGGTTGTTGCCTATGCCCGCCTGGCTGGACAAGTGGGCCAGTTTATTGTTCAGCCGGATAGGGAAATTAAGCGGATCCTGCCCACTGCGGTTTTTGGTTTGATACAGGGCCTCTTCAATGGCCTTCATCTCGGCAAGTATCCGTTTGGCTTCTTCGGTAAGCGCTTTGTACTCCTCTTTACCCTGCATGGTTTCGGTTACCTTGTTAATTTGCTCACGAGCCACACGGATTTGCTTGATGGCCTCATGCGTTTCGCTTAGTTTGTCGCGCACTTTGATGAGGAAATCGAACTGGGCGGCATAATCTGCCGGGGTGGCCGTAGCCCTGGGGTCGGGCAAAATTTCAAAAGGCGCCTCCATCGATTGCCCTTCTACAGTTAGTTTTACTTTGTAATTTCCCGGTTTGGCCATGGGGCCGGTAACACTGGCCCACCACATAATCAGGCCATCGAAACTCTCGGCATCTTCGTAGCGCATGTTCCACACAAAGCGGTTAAGCCCTTCTTTTGCTGCCAGCTTCTTTTGCGGTTTTTTAGCCGTTGAGCTGAAGGTTTTAATCACCGTGCCATCCGCCTCCATAAATTCAAGACTGATTTTGCTGGAATCGTTGACTGATTTGAGGTAATAGTACACCATCACGCCTCCGGGATGGTTCTCACCGGCTACTTTGGATGGCCTCCCGCGACCACCTGCGGCCATCCGGTAGCTTGGCATAGGGTTAAACAAGTGGTAATTGCTGTTGGCCACCTGGTTGTTTAGCTGGTGCAATGGGGTTAGGTCATCAATTATCCAGAAGGCCCGGCCCTGGGTGGCGGCAATAAGGTTATCATTTTTAATGGCCAGATCGGTTATGGGCACAATAGGTAAATTCAACTGGAAGGATGACCAACTGGCACCGTCATCGAAAGAAATATACATTCCCTTTTCGGTGCCGGCATAAAGCAAGCCCTGGCGCCTGGGGTCGGCCCGTACTACGCGGGTAAATTCATTATGCGGAATACCGTTGGTTATTTTGGTCCAGGTTTGGCCATAGTCTTTGGTTTTGTAGAGATAGGGTTGGTTGTCGCCCATTTTATAGCGGGTGCCGGCCAGGTACAACCCGCCTTTATTGAACGGGTCAATTTCAATACTATTAACCAACATCCATTCCGGCATACCGGCCGGGGTTATGTTTTGCCAGTTTTTGCCGCCATCGCGGGTAATGTGTACCAGGCCGTCATCTGACCCAACCCAGATAACACCTGCTTCATGTGGTGATTCTACGGCTGCGAAGATGGTCCCGTAATACTCTACAGCGGTGTTGTCCTTGGTAATGGGCCCGCCACTGGGCCCCAGGGTGGCGGGGTCGTTGCGGGTCAGGTCGGGGCTGATAATCTCCCAGGATTGCCCCTCGTTGGTAGATACATGCACATGGTTGGAGGTGGTATAAAGTTTATTCGGGTCGTGGGGCGAGAAGAAGATGGGGAAGTTCCACTGGAAGCGGTACTTCATGTCTTCGGCCCCGTGGCCCATGGGGTTGTCCGGCCACACATCTACCAGGCGCATTTGCTTGTTTTTATGGTCAACACGCGACAGAAAGCCATCATAGCTGCCGCCATAAACGATATCGGGGTTAACCGGATTGGGGGCAATGTGAGCGCTTTCGCCCCCGGCCGTTGGCTCCCAGTCACGTTCGCCAATGGAGCCGCCCTCTGTACGGTGTAAAATCCTGATGGTAGAGTTGTCTTGCTGGGCGCCATAGATGCGGTAGGGGAAATGGTTGTCGGTGGTTACCCGGTAGAACTGGGCCGTGGGCTGGTTATGGTAGGATGACCAGTTTTCGCCTCCATCGTAGGTCACCTGGGCGCCACCATCATCGGCAATCACCATGCGTTGGTTATCTTCCGGGGCAATCCACAGGTCATGATGGTCGCCATGCGGGGCATTGAAAGTTGCAAAGGTTTTGCCCCCGTCTTTTGAACGATGGTAACGAACATTCATCACATACACCCTGTCTTCATCCTGGGTGTCGGCATAAATGCGCGAGTAATACCAGGCCCGTTGCCTGAGTTTACGTTCGCTGTTGGTTTTCTGCCAGGTTTTGCCGCCATCGTCTGAGCGGAAGACACCGCCATTTTCGTTTTCAATAATGGCCCATACCCGCTGTGAATTAACCGGGGAAACGGTAATGCCGATGATCCCTATAGTACCTTTTGGTAAACCTTTGTTACCGGTAATTTCCTTCCAGGTGTCACCGCCATCGGTGCTTTTCCACAGGGCTGAGCCTTCGCCACCACTGGAAAGGCTGTAGGGTGTCCTGCGGACACGCCAGGTGCTGGCATAGATTATCCGTGGGTTGTTGGGGTCGAGGATGAGGTCCACGGCCCCGGCATCGGCATTGGCAAAGAGAATGCGTTCCCAGGTCTGGCCACCATCTTTACTGCGGTAAACACCCCGCTCTTCCGAAGACTTGAACAGATCGCCCAATACGGCTGCGTAAACCAGGTCGGGGTTCTTCGGGTGGATGCGTACCCGGGGGATATGCCTTGAATCGGGCAGGCCGGCAAACGTCCAGGTTTCCCCGGCATCAACCGATTTCCACATGCCATAACCTGAGGATACATTGCCACGTACGGTAACCTCACCGCCACCCACATAAATTACATTATTATCATATTCGCTGACCGCCACCGCTCCGATAGAACCGCCAAAGAAACCATCGGAGATGTTTTCCCAGGTGCTGCCGCCATCGGTGGTGCGCCACACACCGCCACCGGTAGCCCCCATGTAAAACAACGTGGGTTTGCCCGGCACCCCGGTTACGGCTGCCGAACGGCCGCCACGGTAGGGCCCGATTGACCGCCAGGTAAGGCCTGCGTACAGCTTTTTATCAAACTGCACGGTGTTTACACTGTTTTTTGATTTTTTCTTACGCTGTGCCAGGGGACTTTCTGTAATCAATAAGGATAACATCAGCGCCAGGGCTGCGGTAGTGAAAATATTCTTGGGTTTCATCTTGAAGGAATAAAGTTACGTGTCTGCCAAATTAGCAACTTGCCCCAGGATATAATAATTGGCTTTGCTAAAAAAATAGGATTATTTTATGAACGGTTGCGGAGGCCCTTTAAGTAGCGGCCTTTACATTATTGCGAGGTAAAGTACGGCCGCCAGGGATGCCCCGGCTGTGGGCCCAACAACAGGTATCCAGGCATAGGGCCAGTTACTATCGCGTTTGCCTTTGATGGGTACCAGCGTATGCACCAGGCGTGGCCCCAGGTCGCGGGCCGGGTTGATGGCATAGCCGGTGGTGCCCCCGAGGCTCATACCAATACCCACGACCAGCAGGGCTACCGGTAAGGCACCTACTGAGCCCAGGCCGATTTTGGCATCGGGCAGGGAACCGGCAGAAAAAGTGGCGTCACTCAGGTAGAGTACAACAAAAACCAGGACAAAAGTACCGGTTAGCTCGCTAAACAGGTTTTTGGGGGTGTTTTTTATAGCCGGCCCGGTACAAAATGTGCCGAGAATAGCGTCTTTGTCTTCGGTAAGGTTATAATGATCAGAGAATTGCAGCCAGGCAATAAGGGCCCCGCTGATAGCGCCTGCCACCTGGGCCAGGATATACGGGGGCACTTCCTGCCAGGGGAACTTACCGGCCACTGCCAGTCCGATACTCACCGCAGGGTTAATATGCGCCCCGCTGTAAGGGCCGGCCACAATGACCCCGATAAACACGCCAAAGCCCCAGCCAAAGGTGATGACTACCCAGCCGGCCCCGTTGGCAAAGCTGTTTTTGAGGCTAACATTGGCCACTACGCCTACCCCCATGAGCAGGAGTAGCATGGTTCCAAGAAATTCGGCAAGGTAAGGATGCATAGTTAGTTAATTTATGATGGCACGAGGTATTCGTTGGCAAGGGTTGTATAGTCCGTAATTTGTTGTTCTATCCAGGCTTCATCGTGGCCCAACTCCGCGGCCATGATGGCGGCCACTACCGGGGCCATGGCTATTGAGGCTACGGCATCGAGAAGCAGGGCCCGGGTCCTGCGGGCGAGTATATCTTCAACAGTGCGGGCCATTTCTTCCCGTACCCCCCAAACCACTTCTACTTTTTTATAAGGTAGCCGGGGGTCAAGTAATTCATCCCATTCGGGGTTTACACTGCAAAGGGTGTTCAGTTTAGGGATATCGGCACCATAAACATAAAGGTGGTTGCTGCGGTCAACATTTTTCACATAGCCATGTACCGGCATATGTCTGGTAACACATTCATGCTCTGCAAGCCCGCCAAGGAGCATGGCTTTGTTAACAATATCTTCCCCCATCTGGCGGTAGGTAGTCCATTTACCACCAATAATGGTAATCAACCCTGAGTTGGACACAAGCAACTGATGGTTACGTGATATTTCTTTGGTTTCCTCATCGTGGTTTTGCGGGGCGGCCAGGGGCCTGAGACCGGCAAAAACACTTTTAATATCGGCTTTTGCCGGGGCTTTAGCCAGGTATTTGGCGGCATTGGTAAGGATAAAGTCAATTTCCTCTGCCAAAGCCCGGGGTTCGAGCGAAGGCTTTTCCACTTCGGTATCGGTAGTGCCTACCACCACTTTACCATGCCAGGGAACGGCAAACAGCACCCGGCCATCGGTGGTTTTGGGGATCATGATGGCATAATCGCTGCGCAGGAATGATTTATCAAGAACAATGTGCACCCCCTGGCTGGGAACTACCAGGGGCTTGCTGTCGGGGTTGTCCATTTTGGTTATGTCATCCACAAAAACACCGGTAGCATTTACTACTACTCTGGCGTTGAGGTTGTATTGTTTGCCGGTTTCCTGATCCACCATACTTACTCCCGAAACCATGCCCGCATCGTCTTTTAACAAACCGGTAACTTTAGCATAATTAAGCACATAACCCTGATTATCGGTTATGGTTTGGGCCAGGTTGATGGCCAGGCGGGCATCATCAAATTGGCCGTCATGGTAGATAACCCCTCCCCGCAGGTCTTCTTCCTGCAGATTGGGGATATTCTTCATGGTTGTTTCTTTGTCTATGTGCACCGAAGGGCCGAGGCCCAGCTTGCCGGCCATCATATCATAAACCTTGAGGCCAACGGTGTAAAAGGGGCCATCCCACCAGTCGTAATTAGGAATAAGAAATTTTTGGTTTTTAACGAGGTGAGGGACATTCTGCATCATCAGGCCCCGTTCCTGCAATGCTTCCAGCACCAGGCTGATATCGCCCTGGGCCAGGTAGCGCACCCCACCGTGTACCAGTTTGGTGCTGCGTGATGAGGTGCCTTTGGCAAAGTCGTGTTGCTCAAGCACCAGGGTACGGTAGCCCCTGGAGGCAGCATCTACGCCAGCCCCAAGGCCGGTGGCACCA
>JALSJF010000080.1 GCA_026989505.1 Cyclobacteriaceae bacterium | reverse complement strand
CTGGCGGTGCGGGCTGCATATCGGCAACCTTTAATGCCAGCATCCGCCAGGGGGCAAAACTATACGCCCATTGGCAGGGGCCGCATGCAGAAAGTTTACAGACCGGACTATCGGCCATCCGGGCTAAATTTTCCGTAGCCCCGTTTATCGGGGGGCTAAAATACCTTTTTGCCCGCTGGTTTGCTGATGATAACTGGCGTAACCTGCGCCCGCCCAACAGCCTGCCGGAGGAGGCTGCGGCTCAACTGCTGGCACAACACCTAGCCAAAGAAGATTTCTTTGGTAATTGAACAGGCCGGGCAACCCCAGTCGGCTGAAAGGCGTGGTTGTACGCAGCAGGTTGCGCTTCGGCCTATGCGGGACCGAACGGTAGCCTGTCGCAGGTAAATTGTTGCAATAAACAGATAATCAGATAATTATATCTTTGGCATTTTCTTTGCAAGATTACGCTTGAACCAATGTGCAACGTAAATGAAAAAGCTGTTACGGGTTGTCCTGCCGCTGTTTCTTTTAGCCGGATGTGACATATATATTTACCAGGAACCTTATGTAGCCTACGATGACCGTGATTTGTTTGTTGGCCGCTATCAGGTGGAAGAATATAGTCAGACTACGGGGCGCTATTTCAGCTATACGTTTGTTGTAAGCAAGTCATGCTGCGATCCCACAGGTATTGTTATTACCAACTTTTATGGCGCGGGACTTGCAGTTTACGCTACCGTAGCCGGCACTAAGCTCAGCATACCCTGGCAGCGTATAGAGGGGTATGAAACAGAAGGTACAGGCAGGATGACGGCTGACCGTCTTACCCTCACCTACTTTGTCCGTGATCTTTATGCCCGGCCGGTGGTTACCGATTTTGTTGATGCCGAGGCCTGGTTATACTGAGTGGTTACCCAACCCGCTGGTAAGCAATATTTACCTTTGCCACAACAAGCCGGCAGATTTAGCTATAATTGCCAACTGTTTTGTAGGTTTACCGGTTATATGGGAAAATCAGATGTTATATGTTTGCCAGGTTTGTTTTAATTAGTTGCTTGCTGTTTGGGGGCAGCGTGCAGGCACAGCCCCGGCAGCCTTCTTCGGCTGAAATTTTGCTGAAACTTAAAAAGCTGAATGTTCTTGGCTCGGCCTTGTATGTGGCGGCCCACCCTGATGATGAAAATACCCGTTTGATAGGTTACCTGTCGCAGGAAATGCTGGTAAATACCGCCTACCTGGCCCTTACCCGGGGCGATGGCGGACAAAACCTTATCGGGCCGGAGTTGCGCGAGGGCCTGGGGCTTATTCGTACCCAGGAACTATTGGCTGCCCGCAGGGTAGATGGCAGCCGGCAGTATTTTACCCGCGCTAATGACTTTGGCTATAGTAAAACGGCCGCTGAAACCCTGGAAATCTGGGACCGGGAACAGGTGCTGCACGATGTGGTTTGGGTGTACCGCAACTTTCGGCCGGATGTGATCATTACCCGTTTTCCTCCCGATGCCCGTGCCGGTCATGGCCACCATACCAGCTCGGCCATACTGGCGGCAGAAGCCTTTGACGTTGCCGGCACGCAGCGCTTTGCCAATCAATTGCCGTTGGTGCAGCCCTGGCAGCCGATGCGCCTGATGATTAACTCCGGGCGCTGGTGGGACAAAAATATCGGGGAGCGGAAAGATGTGCTGAAAGTGGATGTGGGGGCGTATAATGCGGTGTTGGGTGAATCTTACACCGAAATAGCCGCCCGCAGCCGGTCGATGCATAAAAGCCAGGGGTTCGGCTCAATGGGTAGCCGTGGTTCGGCCTTTGAGTACCTTACAGTGGCCAAAGGGGCACCGGCCACCAACGGTATTTTTGCGGGGATTGACATTAGCTGGGGCAGGGTGGGCCATCCCGAAATAGGGGATGAAGTTGCGGCCATCATTGCCAACTATAATCCGGTTAAGCCCTATCTCAGTATCGATGCCCTGTTGCAGTTGAAAAAAAAGGTGGCTGCCGTGGCCGATGATTTCTGGCGGCAGCAGAAATTAAACGAAATAGACGAACTGCTTACCGCCTGCAGTGGCCTGTTTGCCGCTGCCTGGGCCCATGACTATGCGGTTGTTCCCGGCAGCCAACTGGCCTTTTCCCTCGAATTGGTCAACCGTTCCCCGGTGCCCTGGGAATTCGTGTCCTATAGTATTGCCGGCAAGCATCGGCCTTATGCCTATACCCTGGCCAATAACCAGCCGTTGGTTGTTCAGGATACCATTGCCGTTAGTCCTGGAAAGCCTGTTTCCGGGCCCTACTGGTTGGAAAGCCCGCCATCGCTGGGGATGTACACCGTTGACGATTTGTCGTTAATTGGCGCACCGGAAAACCCACCGCCATTTGTGGTGCAGGCTGTTTTTAACCTGCAAGGCACGGCCATCACCCTGGAGTTACCCCTGCAATACCACTGGCGCGACAGGGTAAACGGGGAAATGGTGCGCCCGTTAACTGTAGTGCCCCCGGTATTTGTTAATTTATCTAACCCCGTTTATATTTTTAAGAATGGCCGTAGTAAAGAAGTAAAGGTGGAGGTTATTGCCGGCCGGGAAAATTTTCACGGGCGCGTGTTCCTCGACCTGCCGCAGGGCTGGACAAGCTCCCCGCAGGCGGTTGCGGTAACCCTGGAAAGGAAATGGCAGACGGCCACCATAAGCTTCACGGTAAGCCCGTCAGCCGTAGCTTCCGGTGAAATTACCGCTGTTGTCAGGGCCGGAGGGCAGCGCTACAGCCGGTCGCTGCAAACAATTACTTACGACCATATTCCCTATCAGATTATGCTGCCAGTGGCCCGCGCACGGGCAGAAAACCTGTCCGTTAAAGTGGCCGCCAAAACCGTTGGCTATATTATGGGGGCGGGCGACCAGGTGCCGGAAGCCCTGGAACAACTCGGCCTGAAGGTATGGGTGATGAATGAGGCTGACATAACTGCGGCAAACCTTAACCAGCTTGACGTAGTAATCTTTGGTATCAGGGCAGCCAATACCTTAAGCTGGCTGCCGGCCAAAAAGCCTGTTTTGCTGGAGTATATGTACGGTGGCGGTACGGTAGTTATGCAATACAACACTACCCGGAATATCAACTGGCAGGATTTTGCCCCCTACCCGCTAACCTTTACCGGCCGCTCTGCGGATAGCCGGGTGGCTGAAGAAACCGCTGATATTACTGTGCTGGCGCCCGATCATGTGGTCTTGAATTATCCGAATAAGATCACCGTAAATGACTTTGCCGGCTGGGTGCAGGAGCGGGGCTTATACTTTCCATCTGCCTGGGATGAACATTATACGGCTATCCTTTCCGGCCACGACACCGGTGAAGAACCTAAAAACGGGGGGCTGCTTATTGCCCGCTATGGCCAGGGGTACTTTGTTTATACCGGCTATTCCTGGTTCCGGGAGTTGCCGGCCGGAGTACCCGGGGCTTACCGTATTTTTGCCAATATCCTTTCATTGGGCCGGCAACAGGCTGACGGGCCGGCCACGAAAGCAAAAAAAGGGAAAACCAACCAATAACCTTCTACCGCCCGACCTGACCTATGAATACGCTTGATTATTTTGTTTTAGCCGGTACTATGCTTTCTATCGTGATCTATGGTTTGTGGAAAACCCGGGGCAGTAAGGGGTTGCAAGGTTATTTACTGGGTAATAACACCATGAAATGGGGTACCATTGGGTTATCGGTAATGGCCACCCAGGCCAGTGCCATTACGTTTTTATCTACCCCGGGCCAGGGTTATGAAGATGGGATGGGCTTTGTGCAGTTTTATTTTGGTATGCCTTTCGCTATGCTCATCATTTCCCTGGTGGTGGTGCCCTTGTACCATAAAATGAAGGTGTACACGGCCTATGAGTTCCTTGAGAGGCGTTTCGACCTGAAATCGAGGGTGCTGGCGGCTTTCCTGTTTTTGTTGTCCCGGGGCCTGGCGGCCGGTATTACCATTTATGCCCCGGCCATCATCCTCAGTTCAATGCTGGCCTGGGATATTAATGCTACCATTCTGATTATCGGGGTGCTGGTCATTATTTACACTGTTTCGGGGGGGACGAAAGCCGTGGCCGAAACCCAAAAGCACCAGATGTTTGTAATTATGGCCGGCATGGTGGTGGCGTTTGTGGTTTTAATCAGTTTGTTGCCCGAGGGCATAGGCTTTAAAGAGGCTGTGCTGGTAGCGGATAAGATGGGTAAAATGGAGGCTATTGACCTTAAATTTGACCCCACCAGCCGTTATAATGTGTGGAGTGGCCTGACTGCGGCAATTTTTCTTTTCCTGGCTTATTTTGGTACTGATCAGTCGCAGGTGCAACGCTATTTATCAGGGAAATCCATTAAAGAAATACGCATTGGCCTGATGTTTAACGGGCTATTAAAGGTGCCGATGCAGTATTCCATTTTGCTGGTGGGTATCATGGTGTTTGTGTTTTACCAGTTTACCGCGCCCCCCATTTTTTTTAACCAGGCAGGTTTACTCAAGGGCTATGCAAGCCAATACGAAACCACCATCAAAAACATAGAAGCCGAACACAGTAAAGTGTTTGCAGAGAAAAAAGCGGTGGTGTATAGCCTCGTACAGGCCGAAAAGGCCGGCAATGATGCCCGGGTAAGGCAGTTGACCGTGCAAGCCAATGTACTGAACGAACAGCAGAAGCAATTGGAAGAAAAAGTAGTTGCCTTGTTGAAAAAAGTAGATGAAGATATCTATGAAAAGGATTCCGATTACATTTTCATCACTTTTGTGATGAATTACCTGCCTCACGGTATTATTGGCCTGTTAATGGCCGTTATATTTGCTGCTGCCATGAGCTCCACTTCTTCGGAGTTAAACGCCCTGGGTTCCACTACTATTGTTGATTTCTACAAACGGATGGTAAACAGTGAGGGCAGTGACCGGCATTATTTGTTTATGTCGCGTCTGTTTACCGTTTTCTGGGGGGTGCTGGCCTTGCTTTTTGCTATTTTCGCCTCCCAGTTAGATAACCTTATTCAGGCGGTAAATATTTTAGGATCAGTGTTTTATGGCCCTATTCTGGGCATCTTTATTGTGGCTTTTGGTGTTAAGTTTGTTAAGGGCAATGCGGTGTTTATCGCCACCGTTATCAGCGAGCTTTTTATTGTGTACCTCTATTTTATGACCCGTAATGGCTCCCTGGAGTTAGGTTACCTGTGGTTTAACCCTATCGGGGCCCTGCTGGTGGTGGCACTGGCTATCCTTGTGCAGCTCGTAATGCCCGGCCGGAAATCTGCAACGCCAATCACTTAACTTAACCTGGAAAATTCAGGAGAAATTTCCACCTGCGGGCTGATGTAATTAACTGGAAAACAGTCGTTTGTCAGTTAATTTACATCATTATTCACGATTTTCGTGAATAGTCCGGGTTAGTAGTCTTCTTTCATTTTCATCTCGCCCACAGTCAGGTTAAGTTCCCGGGCCCTTTGCCGTTCGATGCTGGCTTCATAGGCTGAAACCCCATGCAATTCTGAGAGATAGTCGAGGTGGCCGGGCGAGGTAACCACCATAATATCATCGGGGGTGATCTGGTTGGGGTGGTCGTAACCGCAGGATTCGGCCAGCATTTGTGTTTCTTTGTACAGTACGTTGGCGTAGGTAGCTACCCGCTCGGCCGCTGCCTCAATGTCCAGGGCTTTTTCCAGCCGTTTGTTTTGCGTGGCAATGCCGGTAGGGCAATTATTGGTGTGGCACTCCAAGGCCTGGATGCAGCCGAGGGCCAGCATAAAGCCCCGGGCTATGTTTACCGCATCGGCCCCCAGGGCCATAGCTACGGCAATATCGATGGGCGTAGCTATTTTACCACTGGCAAATAGCACAATTTTATCGCGTACCCCGTTGCTTTTAAAGGCCCAGTCGGCTACCGCTACGGCCTGCTTCATCGGCAGGCCGGCATAGGAACTGAGTACGTGCGGGGCCGCCCCGGTACCACCGTCACCGCCATCAATCACCACATAATCGGGCCCACGGCCGGGTTCCTCTTTCATTTTCCGGGCAATTTCTTCAACTTCGCTGGTGTGGCCAATGACCATCTTAATACCTACGGGCTTTCTTACGATCTTACGTACATGGTCAATAAAATCAAACAGGCCGTGAACATCTTTAAACTCTTTGTGCCGGGCCGGGGAGTAGGCGTCTGTACCCATAGGGATTTTGCGTATTTCGGCAATCTCTTTGGTGATTTTTTCCTTTAACAACATGCCGCCTTTACCCGGCTTGGCACCCTGGGCGAGTTTTATTTCAAACAACTTTACCTGTGGATGGGCGCTCATTTTTTGCAACAGGCGGTCGTCTAAGTTGCCATCGGCATCACGGATGCCGTACTTGGCCGTGCCGATCTGGAAGATCAGGTCGGCACCCCCATACTCATGGCAGGGTGCCAGGCTGCCTTCTCCGGTATTATGCAGGATACCCGCCATCTTAGCCCCCAGGTTGAGGGCTGCATGGGCGCGGTACGATAAGGCCCCGAACGACATGGCGCTGATATTAACAAAATGCTGCATTTTATACGGTTCTACCCCGGTGTGGGCACCAATTATTTTTTCATAGGAACGCCCAACCTCTTCGCCTGTTTTTGATTTGGTGTTGGTAAAGGTAGCCGGCATAATCAGGGTAGTGCCCACTTTGTCCATGTCAATCTGGCTGCCGAAACCAATGGTATTGCGTACCCCATGGGCGGTTTCGTAGATCCAGTTGCGGGTAATGCGGTTGTAGGGCGTTTCCTCCTGGTCGTTGAGGAATAAATACTGGCGTAGCAATGGCCCCATTTTTACCAGTATTTTCCGGCCCCAGATTACCACCGGGAACAACCGTTGAATGGGATAGTCCTTCTGTAATTTATCATGGATAAACACCATAACAAAACCAATGACCAGGGCGCTCAGGAGAAACTCCGGCAGCAGGGCCATCATCAGAGGCCATAGGTTATAATGGGAGAAGTCGATGCCTTGTATATAATAGGCATGCCCCAGGGCCACGGTACTCGACAAAGCTATCCACAACAGGATCCAGGGGTTGATGGTGTATTTAAGAAATTGCAGCGAAGGTGCTTTTGTGACACCGGCCTGTTTGAAATGCCGTTCGTTAGCCATTATCGTAGCGGTTGTTGGTTAGATATGCCGGAAAAGTTAACCAAAATATTTGAGAAAGCATAACCCGGAATATTCTGATGGATTTTTTATCCGCAGGGCCGAAGCTCCCGGGCCTTCAGGACATCAGGGTTATCCTCCGTTGAATCGCCATTGTTGACAATTTGGATAATCCGGGATAGCTGTGCCAGCCCCACGGCCATAGGCTGATATTTCCGGCAAAACAAAAAAGGCTACCCACAGGCAGCCTTTGCATGAATATCACCAGGAGCCGGGCTTATTTAGCCGCTACTTTTTTCTTGCGGGTAGTGCGTTTGGCTTTAGGCTTTTCAACTTCGGGTTCAATATCAACCCCGGCCAGGATACGGCCGCAATGTTCGCAGACGATGATTTTCTTCTTGTCTTTAATATCGGCCTGTCGTTGGGGCGGTACCACATTGAAGCAGCCACCACAAGCCGAGCGTTTAACATTCACTACGGCCAGGCCGTTGCGGGCATTCTTGCGCAGCTTTTCATAGGCCAGGAGCAGGCGTTCTTCAATGGCTTTCGTGGCCTTATTACGCTCTTTGCCTAATTTGGCTTCTTCGGCTTCACTTTCTGCCAGCAACGAATCGAGTTCTGCTTTCTTGGCCTTTAAATCCACCTCGCGCTCTTTGGCTTTGGCTTTGGTGGCCTCCACTTCCTCTTTTTTCTCTTCAATACGGGCGTAAGCTTCTTTAATCCGTTTTTCGGCTACCTGGATTTCCAGGGCCTGCAATTCCATTTCTTTGGTAATAGCATCGTATTCGCGGTTATTGCGCACGTTCATCTGCTGCTCTTCATACTTTTTGATAAGCTGTTCAGAGGTTTTGATGGCGTTTTTCTTATCTTCTATCTCCTGCTCGTAGCCGGCAATTTCACTCTCAAATTTGCTGATGCGGGTTTGGTACCCTGCTATTTCATCCTCCAGGTCACGCACCTCATCGGGCAGGGCGCCCCTAACTTTTTTGATAGCATCTATTTTTGAATCAATTTCCTGTAATTTAGTCAGCAATGCAAGTTTTTCGGCAATCATCTTGTTGTCTTAGTTATAATATTTTATCGGATTTGTAACACATTCGGACAAATGAAGTGCAAAATTAGTGAATTTTTTAGTTAACGAATCATACAACAGTTCTTTTGTGGCCACCTCGCTCTCATAGTGGCCTACATCACAATACATTAACCGGTCTTCAGCCGCAAAAAAGTCATGGTACTTTACATCCCCGGTAACAAAAGCATCGGCTTTCTGTCGCAGGGCATCCGGTAGCAGGAATGAACCGGCCCCGCCACAAACGGCCACTTTTTTTATAGGGCGGGTAAAGTCCGTATGCCGGATGCAAGCCAGCCCCAGGCGGGTCTTCAGGTGTTCCAGAAATGCTTCGGGAGCCAGGGCTGCCGGCAGATCCCCCAGCATGCCGGCCCCGGCTTCCTGGTTGGTGTTTTCTAAGGCTGTGAGGTAGTAGGCTACTTCTTCATAGGGGTGGGCCTCCCTGAGGGCCGCCAATACCGGGGTGGTCAGGTGCCCGGGGAAGATCACTTCCACCCGGTCTTCGATCACCTCTTCTCGTACGTTTTGCCGGCCAATGGTGGGGTTGGCGGCCGCGTTGGGCTTAAAATAACCCTTGCCCGATACGTTAAAACTGCATTCGCTGTAGTTGCCGATATTGCCGGCCCCGGCCGCATGCAAGGCATCCAAAACTTTACGGGTATCATTCCCGGGAATAAACGTTACCAGCTTTTGCAGGTTCTTCAGCGGCCGCAGGATACGCAGGTTGGTCAGGCCTAACAGCCCGGCCAGTTTGTTGTTGACACCGCCACTTACATTGTCCAGATTGGTGTGGATGGCGTAAATAGCTATATCGTTTTTTATGGCCCGGATGATGGTCCTTTCCACATGGTCTTTACCGGTCAGTGATTTCAGCCCCTTAAAAACGATAGGGTGGTGGGCAATGATTACGTTACAACGTTTGCCGATGGCCTCTTCCACCACGGCTTCGGTGCAATCGAGGCTGATGAGCACCCCGGTTACTTCCATGCCCGGGTAGCCGGTAATAAGGCCGGCATTGTCATAGCTTTCCTGTAATTGCCGGGGGGCAAGGTTATCGAGAAAATCAAGGACTGCTTTAAGGGTAGCCATAAAAGAGTTGCCGGTGAATTGATTTTAATAAACTAACTGCTAAATTAATTTGTTCGGGGGGTAATCATTACTAATTTGCCATTAAATTTATTGGCGGTATGAAGATTTCGGCATTGTGGTTGGCGCCCCTGGCTTTTCTTTACGGAATAGCCACCCGGTTACGTAATTACCTGTTTAATATTGGCTATTCCCGGTCGTTTAATTACGATATCATGGTCATTGCGGTTGGTAACCTGTCGGCAGGGGGCACGGGCAAATCACCGATGACCGAATACCTGATCAGGTTGTTGCACAAGCAGTATGCCCTGGCTATCCTGAGCCGCGGATATAAAAGAAAAACCCGGGGGTTTCTTCTGGCCGATGAACATTCTACAGTTGAGGAAATAGGGGACGAGCCCTACCAAATGTACCTGAAATACCATAAAGTAGCGAAAGTGGCTGTGGGCGAGGAACGTTCTATTGCCATTCCCAATATTTTGCTTGAGCACCCCGAGACCCAGGTGGTCCTTATGGATGACGGCTATCAGCACCGTACCGTAAAGCCCGATTTCAGTATTTTGTTAACGGAATACCACAGCCTGTTCTACCACGACCATTTGTTGCCCTGGGGCAGGCTACGCGAGGCCAAAACAGGCGCCCGCAGGGCCCATGCCGTGGTGGTAACCAAATGCCCCGGGCAGATCAGCGAAGACCAACAAAGACAGATCACAACCGATATCAGGCGCTATGCCGGCAAGACGATGCCGGTGTTCTTCAGCAAAATAGTCTATGGTAAGGTAAAATCGCTGATGGGGCAGGCACCGCCTCCGGAAAAGGTTGTTGCTTTTGCCGGCCTGGCCAACAGCCGCCATTTTGCAGCCTATGTCAGCCAACATTATCAACGGGTAGCTATGGTTTCTTTTAAAGACCATCATTTCTACTCCGCAACGGATATTGAGAACCTGGTGCGGCAGGCCCGTGCAGCCGGGGCTGCTTTACTGACTACCGAAAAGGATGTGGTGAAGTTTCGCAACCGGCAAAGATTTGCCCTTTTACAAGGTGTGCCGCTTTATTATCTGCCTATTGAACACCATTTTTTAAAAAATGGCAATGTTTTTGATGAGTTGGTGCATAATGCCATCACTGAAAAATATACCGTGGAGGAAGACTGAGGGATTTGTTGCGTTCTTAGCCCTTAAAAGACCGTTTAAGTCCTTTATCCTCACTATTTTCGCACCGTGAAAAGAAGCAGCTCTATTTTCTTGCTTTTCCTGGCGCACGGGCTCGCTGCGCAGATACTGGATGACTCCACCAAGCTGGTGTACGGGCCAAATACAACCCAATATATTTTTGAAGACAACATTAAATATAACGACCTGTTTTTCGTGCCCGTTGACACCTCCATGTTCAATATCCACCGTTTTACCACCACCGAGTTGTCGGGCTATTTATTACAAGACCTCGGAACTCTGGGTACCGCAACCCGGAACCTGTACCCAACACCCCCGTCAATTATCGGTGTGCGATCGGGGTTTTACGTATATGAGCCTTTTTTCAAGCCTCCCGAAGATTTTAAATATTATGATACCAAATCCCCTTACTCCAGGATTGGGGCTGCTGTGGGTGGCCGGGGCCGGTCGCGGGTGGATGTGGGCTTTAACCGTAGCGACAGCACGAACTTTAATATTGGCCTGGATTATAACCGTATTGTGGCCGATAAACAGGTAAGCTCCATTGGGCGCAACGACCGGCTGACAGATTCTGAAGGATACGATATATACGCTGTGTATTTTACCCCCAACCGTAAGTACCTGGCCCTGGCTAATTTTTCCAGGAACAGGACTACCGTTACCGATCAGGGGGGAATAGACACCACCAATAGTTTCGGTTATTTTGACCGTGATGCAGCCGTGTTTCTACAGAATGCCAAAAGCGAATACCTGCGCAGGAACCTACACTTTTACCAGCAATTAAGCATCGATTCGGCCTTGCAATTTTACCAGACCTTTGACCGTTCCTTTGCTGCGGCCAGGTTCAGGAATGAAAACCTTAAAGAAGACGAAAACTATTTTGACAACTACTATTTCAGCACCGATACGACAAACGAGGAAAACACCTTCCTGACTAATACACTGGAAACGGGGGTTAAAGGCAGCTTGGGCAAGTTGTTCTATTTAGGCTACTATAAGATCAGGGGCTATGATTTCGTCTATGGCAAAGGGGATTCGGATACCCTCAACTTCCGTGACCTGAAGCCTGAAACCAAGGGTGTTGAACATTATGTGGGCGGCATGGTCAGGGTACAACTTAACCGCAACTATCGTTTAACAGGCACTATAGAGTTTAACCTGAACGGTAATCAACGGCTTACCGGTGATTTGCTGGCCAAAAACTTTGATGTGCATTTTGTTACCCAGCAGTATGCCCCCAGTTTCATGGACAAAGCTTACCTCGGCAACCATGACTTTTGGGTAAATGATTTTAAAAATATCAAAGCTTTGCAGGTTGAGGGGGGCTATTTACAGCGCATTGGCAGGAGCAATTTCCGGCCAAAACTTAACTTTACCACCTTTACCGATTATATCTATTATGATACCCTGGCTATGCCCCGGCAAACTAACGGTACAACCACAATCCTCCGGCCGGGGCTTGACTATTCTTTTAATTTTTTTAACCACTTCTATATTAGCGGCAATGTGGAGTATGCCCTTGTTTCGGGTAATACCACCGAGGCCTTCCCGGTGCCCGATATGATGGTAAACTTAAATGTATTTTACAGTAACCTTTTCTTTGGCGATAACCTGGAAGTACAGGTAGGGTTAGACAACCACTGGAAATCAGATTATTATGCCCCTGACTACCGGGTAAGTACCCAGCAGTATTTCATCCAGAATTACTTTGAGGTGCCTTCTTTTCTGATTACTGATTTTTACCTTAATATTAAACTTGGCCATGCTTATGTTTTTGCCAAAATGAATAACCTGGTACAGGCAATTACCCAGGAGGGCTACTTTGCCGCCCCTAATTATGTGGGCAAAAGGCCGCTTTTTGATTTTGGCTTTTACTGGATGTTTTTTGACTAATTCTCAATAGCTGCGATTATTTCCTGCAACCATTGGTTAAAGTCAAAATCACTTTCCTGGTAGGTGAGCCCCAGGCGTACCACCACCAGGTCTTTGGAGGGGATGATAAATACTTTTTGGCCGTGAAAGCCCTCCATGCTGAATATATCAGCGGGTGCATCGGGGTAGCGGTTGCCCCGGTTAAGCCAAAAATGACCACCGTATAGGCCCTTGGCATTGGGTGCCGGCTGGCGGACAAAATCTATCCAGGAAGCCGGCAATAGCTGCTCTCCGGCCCAGTTGCCGTTTTGCAGGTAGAGCTGGCCGATCTTGGCCCAGTCGCGGGCCGTAGCCCAACCATAAGAAGAGCCTACAAAACGCCCATAGGCATCGGTTTCAATGAGCATACTGTACATACCCAGCCGGTGGAAAATCTTTTCATAAGGATAGCGGACATAGTCATCGGTAGTGGCAAAAAAATCACGCATGCGGGTGGCGATGATGTTGGTGGTACCGGATGAATAGACCCACTGCGTATTGGGTGGATAAGCCGGGGGCATTTGCATGGCATATTCACCGATGGCATCGCTGTTAAAGAGCATTAATACGGCATCAGACACCTGGTCATAGACTTCTTCCCACCGCAGGCCGCTATTCATGTGCAATAACTGCTCCCAGGTGATTGTTCTACGCTCATCATGTTGCCAGGCAGCAATACCGGTAGGGGACTTGAGATCAATTTTTCCTTCTTGTACCAACATGGCCAGCATGGTGGCGGTAAGACTTTTGGTCATCGACCAGCCCATCAGGCGGGAGTCTTTATTAAATCCCGGGGCATATTGCTCACCTGCCAGTTGCCCTTTGTAAAGTACCAGGGCGGCCCGGGTGTTTTTGGGTTTCCCGGGATCGTTTTCAACAAAGGCCGCGGCAAGGGCTTTGTCCAGCGCAGCCGATTGCCGGGCATTTAAGTATTCTACTGTGTCGATGTAGGTAAACCAATCAGCCAAGGAATCGTGTTTGGTTACCTGCCAGTCTTTGCGGTAACGGTAGGCTTGTTGCGGGTCAATTTCGTTGACCATAGTACAACCTGTGGGCCCCTGGTACCAGGCGGTTTTGGGGTACAGCCCAAATACCGTAGCAGTAACCATTTGCCTGGCATAATCCACCTCGGTATCCGCCAGGCTCAGGATGTCGAAGTTAAGGTCCTCGTTCCTTACTTTTTGTTCATCTATACCGGCTACGAAAACGCAGGAGCACATATTTTTGGCAGCATAGCCTGCGATAATGATAAATTTGGGATAGACAAAAAAGTAAAACGAAAGGGCAGCAATAAGTGCCAGGGAGAGCAGGACAAGTAATAGTTTTTTCATCGGCAACAAAAATAAAAGCCGTGAATTTACGGCTTTTATCAGAAAAGTTGAAATACAGCCTCAGCGGTTAATGGCTGACGATAAAGCGCTGGATAAGTGAACCGTTATTTCCTTGCATGACAAACAGGTAGATGCCCGGTTGATATGCATTGGTGTTTAACTCAATCAGGCGTGTACCGGTGGCGAGGGATAGCTCTTCTACCCTGCGTCCTGTGTTATCATAAATAAAGGCTTTTTTATCTTGCATAAGCCGGGCTGCCAGTTTGATATTGAGGTATTGGTCGGCCGGGTTGGGGTAGAGGGCAATGCCGTTTTCTTCCAGCTCATCCTTAATACCCAGTACCAGGTCATAATCAACATCTATGCGGGTAGCCTGGTGTACCTCTTTGGTAATTTCATCCTGTACAAAGACCACTACTTCTATGCTGGAAGGGTCAAGGTTATCCAGGGGCGATACAATGTTGGTAGGTTGCCAGCTCACCGAAACGGTAGTGTCTTCTCCCTGCAGCAGGCTGGCTACCCGGGTACCGCCAGCATCCGGTAGCAAGTCACGTACGGTAGTATAAAATTCAACTTCTCCTGATGCCGGGCTAACTCCCAGTTCACTGGCTGTTATCAATTTTTCCACTACGGCTACCTGAACGGTAAGCGGGTTGGTCAGCTCGTTGGTGTTGGCGGTAATCGTGGCCTTAATATGCAATTTCCCGTCACCCTGGTTGTCGGGCGAAACATTTATCTCAAAGGGCGCTATTTGTAAGGAGCGCTTACTGTAATAGGTTTGGCCCCATTCTGTAAATAATAAATCACTGTTGTTAGTACCATCGGGGCTGGTGGCCCCATCTATGGCCACCCTGGGGTTGGCGGCAATACCATAATAGATGGCCCGGGCAGCCGGTACCGCCTGGTTAGCCAGGTTTAAAGGGTCTTCGCCATCAAAACCGGTGCGGTAAGTTATCACAATCAATTCGGTGTCAGAGCTGGAGGTAGCCGCATTATTTGCCAGGGTGTTTATGGCATCGTTTTGGGTTTTGTTTACTGTGCTGCCCGCCATACTGGTAAAGTTTTCCAGCAGTACGGTTCGTGTGCGGTTACCGAGGAATATATTGTCAAAGGCAAAGCCTGCCTTATCCTTCCTGGCCGGTATGGCCCCGAGGCCAAAGCGGAAGACTACCCGTGATTTAAGCTTATCAACCTCCCCCTGGTTGGCAGCCCCCTGGTAGATGGCAGCCAGATCATGTTTGGCTTGTATCCAGCCGGTGGAATCATGGGCCCAGCCTAAGCCGGTAACATCATTGCCGGGACTGCCGGCCAGGCCAACCGCATTAAACCAGTTTATGCCTTCATCCAGGGCGCCCAGCGACTGCCAGGTTTTAGCCGGATCGGTAACATTGAGGCTATCCGTTGAGTATTCCAATATCACCCCATCCTGCTCTTCAAGGTGGGCGAAGATATCAATTTTTATCATCGGCCTGTCGAGCAGCCGCAGATCGAATACCGGGCTGTAAACATACGATTGCTCGGCAGAATCGTAAGGGGCGGTGAGGCCGGTAATCCAGACATTATTTCCTTGCTCGCTGCCCGGGGCGATAGCCTTACCGGCCGGGTTGCCCCAGGCCCAGGTACTGGTGTTGCCAAATTGGTTATTCTGGTCGTACTCGGGCAGGCTAACCCAATTGCCATTAGTGTTTTCAAAGGTCTCATTGTAGATGCTGTCCCCGGAGACCCCGGCTATCTCGTTGGCCAGGATAACCACTTTGCGGGTCAGGGTGCTGCTGCAACCGGTTGAGGAAACGGCCCTGAAATTAACATCGTAAACACCGGCATTAGGGTAATTGTAGGTAAGGATATTCGTGTTGTCCTGGATGGAGTCGTTATCATCGTTTACCAGATCGTAAACGGTATCGCCATCAACATCCCATAAAACACTATCTATGGTGTGGCTAAGGTTAACACTGCTGCTTTCTACGGTAGAAGTGCTTTGGAAGAGGATGTCATCGCTAAGGCTGGCACCACTGAAAATAAAGCCGGCTTGCGGGATACCGCCAACGACCAGGGTAACCGTAGTGTCGGCTGCGCAATTAAATTCACTCACCACCTTTAAGTTAACATCGTATAAGCCAAGGTTAGTATACGTATGTACCGTATCGGCCCCGGTAGCAAAGTTTGGGTTATTGCTGTCGGCATTAGGGTCATCGAAACTCCACAACCAGGAATCGATGGCGGGGAAAGTGGTGTTGTTAATACTCTGGCCATTGGCAATAAACACCGAGTCTGCCGGGGTATAGAAGGTGGCATCGCCAAAACTTATCGGTGTACCTTCGCAAGTGATGGCCGGCAGGGTAAAGGCAGCCACTGGTCTGGGATGGATACGGATGGTTTGCGCTACCCGGCTGTCGCAGCCTCCATCCGGATTATTGGTTATATAATTTATAGTTAATTCACCATAATTAAAGTCGCTGCTATCAACAAGCACCTGAGGGTCTAATTCGGCATTACCATCTCTAAAATCTGTTAATCCGGGAAAGCTGAGAGAGTCATTGATAACAATTTGCAAACCGGGGTTGTTCGGATCGGGAATAACCATAGACAAGGTAAAATAGCCATTTGCTGAACTTCCTTTTAGCGGCACAGGCCCTGCGTCAACACAAAATTCAAGCTCAGCAGGAGCAACCGTGGTTGGGGCGATGTTGAGTGAATCGAAGGTATTATCACCAATAGGGCCAAAGCTGCCAATGGTTATTTCACCGGTAGGTGAGAAAAACACCTTCACCCGTTGTTGCAACGTATCAAAAATGGTATTATCAAGGTTGTTGTTGTAAATACCTGTAAACAGCAGTTCGCCAATTAAGCCACCATCATTAATGCCGGCTGTAAGGTTAGTGAACTTATCGTAGTTTGCTTTGGTATGATATAAGCTGGGATTGAAAACATAGTCGATGCCAACCTTTACCAGGCTGGAATCAACATTAATGCCGAAGGTGTTGAGTGTATCAACTCCGGGAGGTTGTTGCGGGGCCACCTCAACTTGTAAGTCAAGCAAGGTATAAAGTGGCCGGCCATTGGCGGCAATAGTAGCCGGTACGTCCTGGGTACAATAGGATGGGTCAAGGCCGGCAATAGCCCTGTCATTGTCAAAAATGGTCCTTATCTGCGATGATTCTGCGGTACAACCTTGTTCGCTGGTGTACTGAAGCGTAATGGTATGTGTGCCTAACCCGGCCGCGGCAACGTACAGGGTGTCACCAAACACCCCGGGGCCACTGAATACTGCGGTGCCTTTATCAAGAGGCCCTAAGTCGGGTATCAGCGGGATTTTTTCGTTAATGTCACTTATCGAAGCTGTATTGGGATCGGTGGTAAAGCCTACAGCGTTTATTTGGTAGGTGCCTAACGAGGCGATAACGGTGCCATCGGGAATAGAGCTGGTAGCACCGGTGCCGCCCAGGCGTATGATATCCCCGGCAGTGCCTACGCCACTTACTGCCTGTACACGCATATTGCTTATGCTTAATTTATCACGGTTGCCGGTACCGGAAATATCATAGGTAACGGTTAGAATGGTGTTATTTATAAAGCTTGCCGATACATTACCGATGTCGCCACCCTGGGCGCTTACCGTAATGGCAGATGTATCAAAGATAAAGCCGGAAGGCAAGACAAAGTTTATTGTTTGCCCAACACCCACATTGAAATCCCCATTGGCCCCTTCTACCAGGTTGATGGGGGAAAAAACTAGTTGTGGATCACCCAGGCATATATCAACAGGAACGTTGCCGGGTGTACCCTGCACGATAATACCGCTGCCTGTACCGGGGGCAAACTGATTGTCAACAAAGGCTTTTCCCGGGTGCGTTATATCACCATCTACCATTTTGTTGGGTGTTGGCAGGGCATTGTCTTCAGCGGTCATCCACACCCTGAAGTCCCCGCTACCACCGGTAGGGAAATTATTGCTGTCGAAGATACTTATGTAGTGATATTCGTATCCACGCAGAATGTCGGCTGTGCCTGATGCCAGCACGGTGCCAAAAGTGCCATTTCTGATTTCATCAACTGTGGGTGTGCCGGTATCCACGGTAGGGTCAACAACGATATAAAATACTTTACCGGGTTCATCCAGGGCTACCCGCAGGTCAAAACCAACATCAACAATATTTACGGCATCTGCCGGTAAGGTTGGCGTTGGCAAATCGGCTGTAAAAAACGGGGCTACATTGTCTGATGTTTTAAAGTTCCATTCGCTGGCCGAGCTTATACCGGCATAGGGGTTTCCGGATTTATCCACGAAACCGGATTTGCTTGTCAGATCCCCGGCTGCAACCAGTATGTAATAGTATGTATCACCCGCCAGTGTGTCACCGGCAAATGGGGTTAAAGGGTTAAAGTAAAATGTTGTGCTATCTGCCGAGGTTAACAGCGGATCAAGTTTAAGTGTGGCTACAAAAGAGTCATCAACAAGTTTGTAAAGGGTAATAATCGAGTCAAGGGGAATAACCACTTCATTAAATTGAATAGAAATCAGGTTGTTTTGGGGAAAATTCTGATCATTATTTAAGGGCGTGAGCGCGTTAACGACCGGAGGGTTAACATCATTAAAGCCGTATGTGCGTCCTACCACGTTGGCCGAAACACTTCCGGTGGATAAAACAACATCGTTTGCGGGCACCCCGGTAGCCACCAATTGCGGGGTAATCTGGGGTGTGCTGAAATTAGCCGTGGGGTCAATGTCCGCGACAACAAAATAATACAATGGTGTAGAAGTCAGCGGTACACTAATGCCTTGAAAAGTAACATAGTCTGTGCCTACCACTGTGGTGTTGTTTACATTGCTCTCAGGAAAAACAAAGGCGCTGTCAACAGAGCTTAACAAACGTATATTGTTTAGTGAGCCGGCAATAGGGTTGCCAAACCTGACGGTAAGGTCAATTAATGTTGGCTCATTGGCAGTTTGCTGGATAGCTGCAAGCCTGAATCCAAGGATTGCTTTATTGCTGCCTCCGGCTACAATAAGGGAGGAGGCCTCAATTCCATTATTGGTGGCATTGGAAATACCCCCTATATCCAGGGTGGAGATGGTAGTATGAATTACATCTATGCTGTTGCTGGTAGTGTTTAAGCCTGCCGCAGATACGGTAAGGGTTCCATTGCCGGCACTGGCATAGGTAAAACCGGGAAAATCAAGTACCCCGGGTGTTACATTACCAAAATTTGCCGGTATGTTGGTCAGGGCTACACCGCTGGTTACGGTTACCGGGGCATTAAAATCCAGGTCAAGGTTGCCTTTGGCATCATGGGCAAATACCTGCGGCTGGTTTGGCAAGAGGGGAATATTAACCCCTTGCTGCGAAGCCAAAGGGGGAGTGTTGAAATCAATTTGAGTGGCAGTAACTTCTACAATGTTTTTGGCCGGATCGGTGCCTGGCAGAGGTTCAGCCAAATTAAACTGCGATCCACCCAGTCTTCCCTCAATGTTGGTAATGTTAATTTGAATTACATCATTATCGGTATAACTGTCAAGGAAACTCGCCACAATAATAAAAGTACGGGTGGTGTCATCTGCCGCATAAAACAGCCCTGTACTAAGGTCTTCAAAATTAACTATGGCTGCGGCTACCTGCTCATCAACTTCACTGAATGTGCCTAAGCCGTAGCCATTGCTATCAATATCTTCAGCATATAATGCTATTTTACGTAAGTTGGCAAAGCCGGTGATGTTGATATCAAGGTCGGTTACTTTGGTTATCGCCCCATCCTGGTCAGCGCTGCCGCCACTCAAGGGTGATTTGCCATCGTGCAAAATAAACCGCGCAATCACCACATCATTTAGCCCATCATTCAGGATATCGGTTGCATCAAATTGTATAGCGTTAATATTATTTTGCAGGAAAGAGTTGTCAGCCGTAACGTAGGAGTCAAACGAGGCAATTACTTCTATGGGTTGTGAGACAGCCGAAAAACTATTGGCAGTCAGTGTCAGTTGCCCGGCAGGGGAAAGGCCGGATTCGTCATACTGAAAGTTGGGGTTGAGGTCAAAAAGCCCTGCGGTAAAACTATCTGCGGTAGTAGGGGCGTTCAGCATGGCCAGGGTACCCTGGTTAGTAAACCCTGAGAGGTTAGCATTGAAATCTAAATCGCGGTTGTCGTTTACATCCCTTGCTTCGGCACGGACACTATAGGGTGTGTTTATGCTGGCAAATGCCGGGGGCTCAAGTGTGAAGTCGATACTTGTTGTGGTTACGTCTATGCTATTGGCATCGCCAGAAGACAGCATTTCGCCAGTCTGGAAATCACTGCCGGAGGGGTTAGTGACAATATTTATTTCCGCCACGGTAAACTCCAGTTTTTTGTTGTCAACTAATACCGTAGGCTCAGCATAAGAGGCTAACGGTAGGGTAAAACCACTAATCCTGAAATCGAGGGAATCATACAGCCAAATGGTTAGTTGGTAGGTTTTGGAGGCATTGTCGGCCACGTAGCCCATTTGCCCGGGAGCAAAGGGTAAGCTGCTGAATGAGATAGTGTTGCTGCCTATTATTCCGGTAGCGCTGTTAGGCGTAGTTTCGTCATCATACAATATTGCCCCGGCAATAACTTTGCTCCAATCAGCCAGGGCCGGATCATTAAAGTTTGTGCCTTGGGTTATAATAATGTCAGTTAATAAAGTAGCATTACCATCATCCTCACCCCCTGCATCATCAGTAACTTTAAAGTCGAAAACAAAGGTGCCGGGTGAGGCATCGGTAGTAGAAGCAATGGTAGCGGGTTCGCTGGTGGTACCAGCACCGGTTATTAACGTGGCAGCACCAACCCTCACCAGAACATCGGTGCTAAGGGTAGCGGCCGGCACAGAACCATTGGCAGCAGGGGTAGTAACTGTGGCTGTCAGGGTGCCGTTACCTGCTGAGCCGTCACCAATATCCGTATAGCTGAAATTTGACGCAAAGGCTACACTACCGGCACTAACAGCAGTAGGTACATTAACCATACCCAGGGATTTGGCATTGGTGAGGGTGAGCGGGGAGCTATAATCCAGATCCCTGTTATTATTACTGTCCACGGCTTCTATAACCGGTGTTACGGTCAGATTGGCATTTACCAGCACGGTTGCCGGAGGCTGGGTGGTAAACGCCAAAAGGGTAGAAATTACTTCAACAGCATTGTTTGTACTACCTGAGTTATTGTTCTCGGTACCTGTAAACTTGCTACTAAGGGCATCAAGGGTGATATTAGTTGTGTTATCCGTAACTTCAAAAACAAAATTAAGGTTATCAATTGTTGTTGCCAGTGTGCCTCCCATGGTGCTGTTAAGCCAAATATTAAGGGTATAGGTTTTGGCTGCATTATCGCCTATATAGCCTATGCTGCCGCTTGTGGCAGGAAGCCCGCCAAAAGTTAAGTTGGTAGCATTAACAACCCCGCTAACTGTGTTGACCCCATCGGTTAAGGTGGCTCCGGCAATGGCCTCTGTCCAGTTGGCAATATCATTACCCGTTCCCTGGGTGATAACTAATTGCGTGATCCGGGTAGGGGACCCGTCCCCGGCACCGGCCGCATCATCTGTAACAACAAAATCATAAACAGGCTGCCCGGGAGCCGTAGTTAATATTGATGAAATAGTAGCTGGCTCAGCAAGTGCACCGGCAGTGATCGTATTATTGCTGTCGTACGAAACAGTAACGGTAGTCGGGCTGGCAGGTGGTGTTAAGAGATTATTGCTGTCAGTAACCAGCAAGGTGCCGTTACCGCTGTCGCCATATTGAAAATTGGCGGGAAATGTGATAACCCCATTTACGGCTGTTATTTTATTGCCGGCTTCAAGGTTAAACATTTGTATGCCATCGGTATTGTTGATGGTTACGGTTTCCCCCAAATCGCCAAAGTCAAGGTCAAGGTTGCCATTGGCATCCCGGGCATTAAGCACCGGGGTGGTGGTGAGGTTGGTTAAAACCACCGCTGTAGGGTCGGGATTGGTGATAAAGTCAAGCTGGGTAGCAACAACCGTAACCGTATTGTTTGTGCCTCCTGAGGTGGGGTCGGAATTTTCGAATTCGCTGGTACTGATTTTACTGGAGGAAGCATCTTTATAGGTAAAGCCACTTTCTCTTATTTCAAATTCAAATCGTTGGCCATCAACTGTTTGCGGAGATGTTCCTCCCATAGATGCTTTAAGGCGAATGCGCAACTGGTATTCTTTGGTGGCATTGTCTTCTATCCGGCCAAAGTCTCCTGCATCGGTGGCTAACCCCGCAAAGGTGATGGTGTTTGCGGTAATATTGGTGCTTATTTCGGTGTTGTTATCGGTAATATCCTTTAATTCGGCTTCGGCAATTACATCCGCCCAGTTGGTTACCGTATTACCGGCCCCGGCAGTAATAACCAATTGCGTAAACTTTAGTTTGGCATCATCGGCAGAGGGAGAGGGGCCATCATCGGTAATCATGAAATCCAGGACAATATCGGTGCCATAACTTGTAGCTAGTGAGGAAATTGCAGCCGGCTCTGTGGTTGACCCGGCCGTTATGGTGCCTAATTGTGCTGTAGGGGTGGTGGCGGATGCGGCCGGTACTCCACCGTCATCAACACTACCTGTCCTGCCTTTGTAATCCGTGTTGTCGTCCGGGTAGTCAACGGATTTGGTTAAAGGAAAAATTTGAAAATTATAGGTATTGCCGGAGATAAGGGTAGTAAAAGAGTAGCTGGTTGCCGTAGCTGCAATAACAGCGGCCCCGTTACCATCGTTAAAATCAGTATCATCAGCTACCAACACGCCATCGGCTACGGTGGCGGGTACACCCGGCAGGTCATTAATATCCTGGCCGTCAACCAATAGTAAATAGTGTGTTGCCGGCTGTACCGGAGATGTAGGGTTAACCCACGATAAGTTGACGGTATTGGTATTTATTGGCGTGGCCGTAAAACCGGTTACATGGTCTGTTGGTTCCGGCAGGACAATGTAGTAAGATTCCCCCGTTTTAAAACTGCCATCGGGTATGGCACCAGGGCCAACAACAGGGTTACCCCCCGGGGTGTCAAAAACACTGCCATCATCAATAAAGTCAAGGCGTAAGTTGCCTGTATTGGCATAAGCATTAACCGTAACCGTGTAGGTAGTGCCGGTGCCCGCGACATTGCTCACCACAGGGCCACTCAAAGAGCCGGAAACAGTTGCTGCAAAATCGGTAAGATCAACCCCGGTTACATTTTCACTGAAGGTTACGATGAAATCAACACTGGTGGCCGCAGTACCGTTGGAGGTGGACCAGGGGTTGGTTGGACTGGCTATGGCAATAGAGGTAACCTGTGGTGAGGTGGCGTCAATAAGGTCGTTGGCTTGTGCTATCGGAGTGTTGTAAACACTGCTGGAATTACCCTGCAGGTCAGTTAGTACCAAATTAGCTACAGGAATATCGCTCCCCGCGGCATAGCTATTGCCCCCTTCGGTTATCGTGAAGGTAGCCGTATAGGTTGTTGGTCCGGTGCCGCTAAAGCTGCCCAGAGGGTATCCACCAATAGTGCCCGAGGTCAATACCGGTACATCACCGTCATCATTGTTGACCGTGATGGTGGCGGTAACAACGTCCCCCACATTCATGGTAACATCAGGGATGCTGACATTGGTTATCACCGGAGGGTCGGTTTCTACAACCAGAACATGGTTGACAATGGTTCCCAGTTCGTTATTGGCAATGTCCTTAACATTGCCGGTGCCATTGGTATAATTAACAGTAGTGCCGCTTGTCCAGCTGCCATCGGTGTTACTCAGCATGGTAATGGTAAACGGGCCCAGGCCGTTATTGCCGTCATACGTAGCCGAGAAACTTGCTACGGGGTTAGTGCTGAAACCCGTTACCGCATCGCCATCGTTCAGGCCTAACTGTTCTGACAGGGTGAAAATGATTTTTTCCGGGCTGCCGGCCCTTGGGTAAAGGGTCATTACATCAGGCGACAGGGTAGGTGGGGTGAGATCGCCATCCGATACCGTTTGGGTAAAGGCCGCCAGTTCATTGCCTGCCAGGTCAACAATATAATCACTGGTTCCGCTTAGCCCTCCCGGCACATATTGCACCTGGGTATTACTGCCAACAGACCAGGCGGGGAAGGGCCCGGTGCCATTGCCTGTACTCTCCAGGTAAACTAAACGGGTATTGGTCAGGCTGTTGTCAACAGCATTGACAGCGCCATCGTTATAATAACGGGCATCACCAATTTGGTCATCATCAACACTAAAACCCGGCCCGCCAAAAGTTGTGGAATTCTTCGGGATATCATTGTGTACCAGGGTGATATCTTCGTTAAAGAGGAATTGAATTACTTCATGGTTAGCGCCCGACAGTTGTCCGGCATTGGTATAAACCCTTATGGGGCCCGATAAAAGCGGGGCGG
This sequence comes from Cyclobacteriaceae bacterium, assembly GCA_026989505.1. Classification (GTDB taxonomy): domain Bacteria; phylum Bacteroidota; class Bacteroidia; order Cytophagales; family Cyclobacteriaceae; genus S012-113. The sequence continues at coordinate 1,117 of JALSJF010000080.1, read as the reverse complement.
TTTGGTCAACAAATGTGGTACTGCTACTCTGGGTGCCGGTCGTGCTGTTTCCGGCCAGGTCGGTTATTATAGCGGTAACCAAAATAGTTGCCCCGTCACCGAAATTGGGGATGCTTTCAAAATCGGTAGCGGTAATGCTGATGGTTTTGTTGGTATTGACAGCGGAAATAAGTGAAGCGGGCCCAAGGTTGCTGAAAGTAGGATCGGTAGATACTTTGGCCTGCAATTGCACATAGCCATTATTGAGTGAGGCATCGTTGGCTATGGGAACGGTTACATCAGTACCGGTGTTGGTGCTGTTCCAATAATTGCCAACTACCCGCCCACCGGTAGCTACTACCTGGCCAACCGTAAAACTGCCGGGGGCACTGGTATCAATGGTAACCGGCAGGGCTGCAGAGGTACCGGTATTGCCCGCCACATCGGTTATTTGGGCCGTAATATTGTGGTTGCCTTCGCTAAGTACAGAGGCCGTAACAGACCAGTTGCCGGCACCATTAATTAAGGCCGAGCCAATATTGCCATTCGTGTCGCTATATAAATAGACCGTTTCCCCGGCTGTTCCGGTACCGGCAAAATCGGGAGTGTTGATATTGGTGATGTTATCATTAGTAATATTAGAATCGGTGGCAGCGGTCATGTCCGGGGTGGAAGGGGCCGCGGGGGGCGTGGTATCGATAGTGATACCCAGGGCGGGGCTTGCCGTACTGGTATTACCGGCTACATCGGTGGCCGTGGCAGTAATGTTTTGATTGCCTTCGTTAAGGACAGAGGCGGTGATCGTCCAGGTGCCTCCGGAAACCTGTGTGGAGCCGATAGCTGTAGTCCCACTATACAAGTTAATGGTTGTTCCATTGATGGCAGAGTCATCTGCCGAGTTGGTAAAATCCGGGGTGTTGTCGTTGGTGATATTATCAAAATTGATATTAGAATCAGTAGCCGCGGTCATATCAGGTGTAGAAGGGGGCGGAGGCGGGGTTTTATCTAGGAGCAATGTTAAAGAGTTATCCGTTACCGGGCCATTGCCGGCCACATCAGTAGCGGAGAAGGTAACGGCAATAGCGCTTCCTTCCTGCATATTGCCCCCGGCATCGAGGGCAGCCGTGGTAAAGCTATA
>JALSJF010000079.1 GCA_026989505.1 Cyclobacteriaceae bacterium | reverse complement strand
GGTTCAGGTCTCGTAATCCACCACGCATCGTTGGCAGGTGACCGCCCCGATAAATTCTTTTACGTGTAAATGTTTGGGATGGTCCTGATAGGTAGGCAGGGCCTCCCGGCTTTCTATTTCAGCATAAAGGGCTACATCGTAGGCGGCCTCGCTGGCGCTGAAGTCGCGGCCCAATTCTACTTTTAGCAAGCCGGGGATTTCCCCGTTCATAGCTTCTACCCTGATCTTCATTTCCGCATAAACCCCGTCAAGGTCGAGGTCTTCTTTGATCTTCCAGAAGACGATATGTTTTACCATGGTGTTTTACTGATTAGCATCGTACAAAATTATTTCTTTTGCCCGGCCAATACCATCAAACCGGATGACCAGTCTGGCCGGGTTTTCCTTTAGCCTGTTACAGGCAGGGCCACCGGCAATAAAATACACAAAGGCTTTTTTGTTACGGCTATATAGTTCATGCCGGTCGGGCTTGCCCAGCAGGGCGGTGATGTCGTGCTGCCCATGGCCGGAGAGTTCCGCCTTTCTGCGTACCAGTTCTTCTGCCAGCAGTTGCCTTTGGCCCTGGCACCCTTCGGTGTCGGCCTGCCATAGCGCGCGGTCGAAGCCGGGCAGGAGGGCACGGCCGGTACAAGCCAGGGTGAGTATAAGGATACTGAAGAAGAGCCTATTTTGCACGGGAAAGAACGGTTTTGCTGGCTGTAAGGGCGCGGAACAGCCAAAAGAACGACACCAAAGCGTAGCCCAGGGCGATATAGCGCAGATATTCCGGGGCGGAATGCCGGTAAACAAAATAGAGAAGGGTGAGGCTATAACCGATAATCCGCCCTGCTTCCGCCCATTTTACCCAAGGCTTGCTTTCAAACAGGGCGCCTATGGTTACCGAGGCATACCCGATAAGCAGCGCAATTACTACTTTGAGCCCCATGGCCATGGTGGCCTGGTTAAATAAAAACCATGAGGCGGCTGCCAGCAGCACCGCATATTGTACCAGAATATAACCGTTGAGGCTGGCGGAGGCAGGGGTATCGTATTTTTGATAATGTGTTTTATCCACTTTTGGGGCCGGCCGGTAGCCCCCCAACTCTTTGGGTAACCACCCGGGCTTGTAAAATATGTACTTCATTTTGTCGATAAACCGCGGTATTTGCTGCATTTCCTGCCACATTATTTGCCAATGGCTGAAATTAGCCCACACCGGGTTCCAACTGTTTACCGGTTTGGTGATGCCGTAGGTTGGCCTTTCTTCCTCTTTTTGGTACGTGCCGAATAACATATCCCACCAAATGAAGGTGCCGCCATGGTTCTTATCAATGTATTTGGGGTCGCGGCCATGGTGCACCCTGTGGTGCGAGGGGGTAACAATAATGTATTCCAGCAACCCCAGCTTGCCGATAAGTTCGGTATGGATCCAGAATTGATACAAGGTGGTGAGGGCGGCCATCAGGGCAAAATCCATCGGCTTAAAACCAATAAGGGCCAGGGGGAAGTAAAAGGCGGAGGTCCAGATTACCTGGAAAGAACTTTGCCGCAAAGCTACCGACAAATTGTAATCTTCGCTTTGGTGGTGCACCACATGGCCGCTCCAGAACAGGTTAATCTCGTGGCTCATGCGGTGGGCCCAGTAATAGGCAAAATCGGTAGCCACAAACAGGATAACCAGGGTGTACCAGGTAGTGGGGATTTCCCAGATGCGCAGGTATTCATATACCAGGGTGTAAAGACCAATGCCAAACAGTTTCAGGAAAACCCCCGAAACCTGTTGGGTGATGCCGCAACTTATATTGGTAACGGCATCGTTAAGGCGGTAAAGCTTGCGGCTGGCAAAATGCTGGATGAGCACCTCCAGGCCTATCAGGATGAAAAAGACAGGGATAGAGAGGACAATGGGGTTGATGTTCATAGCAGGTAAACGTATGGGGGCAAAGTTACTATTTTATAGGAAAAATAATCGGGATAGGGTTTTGCTGATAGATCAGGTAATTTTTCTTTAAGCCTAATTCCGATGAATTTTTCGGGTTAATGTTTCTCAATGCGTTCGTATAATTTAGTCAGCGACTGTAACATTTCTACCGGACTGGTGAGGATATTATAATGGTTCTGGCCGAACATCTGGGGCAGGTAATAGCGGGCCTGGTCTTCAATAGCTACGGCATAGGTGTTGATGTTTTCGGCATTCAGTTCACGCAGGGCTTGCTTTACATCATTGATGCCATATTTTCCTTCGTAGCGGTCATAGTCATTGGGTTTGCCATCGGAAAGTAAAACCAGCCATTTTTTGCGGGCCTCCTGGGCTTTTAGTTGTGCCCCGGCATGGCGCAGGGCCGGGCCGATGCGGGTATATCCCGAAGGCTGCACGGCCCCTACATGGTATTTGCCCTGCTCCCAGGGCTCGTGGAAAGGCTTTATGGTATAATAGGCGCAGAAATTGCGGGTTTTGGATGAGAACCCGCCAATTTCGAAGGTAACTTCATGTTCGTTAAGCACCTCGCCAAAAAGGATGACCACTTGTTTTTCCACATCCAGCACCCGGTTGCCCGCAGTGTAGCCATCGGAGCTCAGGCTTAAATCCAACAGGAAAAGGATGGCCAGTTCTTTACGCCTTTTCCTTTTCGATAAGTAGATACGCTCGTCCGGGGTGTGCCGGGCTTTGATATCGGCATACATGTCGGTTACCGCATCAATATCAAAGTCCTGGCCGCTTGGTTGCCTGCGCACCGCCTCCAGAATGTTGTCCATTTGGGCAAAGCGTTTACGTAAATTAAGCAACACCCGGCTGTTTTGCTTGATGGTCTGGGTGTAATAGTGGCTATCGTTTTTTATAACCCGTTCCGGGAAGACCTTACAAAAATCGGGCTTGTACACACTTTTGCTGTAGTTCCATTCGGGGTAGGCGATATAAAATTTTTCCGTTTCTACCTCCCGGCTTTCGGCAAGGGTAAGGTTGCCGGCAAAATCGGCTTTATAAACCGAGTGGGTAGGGTCATCTACGCGCACCGTATGTTTCAGGTTGATTTCCCGCAGGGCTTCTTCGTCTTGTTTCAGGCTGTCGTCCCCGTCAAAGTCGCGCCACACCCCGGAAAATTCTTCGGCTGTTTCGGCTTTTTCAAAATTATGGGTGAGCACAAAATCCTCCTGGGCCTTTTTGTCCACCTGAATGGTTTCTACCTCATCGGCCGGTTTGGCTTCGATTTCGGTGGTAATTTTCATTTCTTCTATCTGCTTCTTTATCGCATTGATATGTTGCAGTTCTACCGGTGATTTCCCCGGCCTGTGGCGCATCAGGTGGCCGTAAAGCCAGCTATAATCGGGTTGTTGGTTTCGGCTGGCCAAAGCTTCCTTGTCCAGGCAGTTTTTGGCTTGCGCATAAAGCGGTTCCAGGGAAGGAAATTCTTCGAACAGCCGGGGCAATATTTTTCCGGCAGCCGCTTCGGCATCGCGGATGGCTTGTTCCGGGCTGCCATCATGCTGCTGTGGCCAGTTAATTTCCAGCTTTTGCTGCAGGTAGAGGTAGCAGGTACGGTAAACATAAAAAGCAATATTGGCCCTGGCATCGGGAAGTTTGGCAAAAGAGGCCGGCAGGTAAAAAATATTGCCTTGCCAGCCACCATCGCGGGCAGCCGGGGCTATGTCTATGGTGGCCCCGGTTAACGCCCTGGCCAGCAGGGTAAGCTTGGGCTTGAGGTCATCAAGGCTTACCGTGCGGGCGGCCAGCGCAGGATCAACTTTTTTCTTACGCTGGTAAAAGCGGAATATTTTTTGGAATATAAGCTGGTCAAATTCCACGGCCGGGGCTTAGATCATCAGGTTGGCGAGATCGGTTAGCGCTTCCAGGGTGTCATCGTCATCGGTAAGCGGCTCTACCACGGCTGCCTTTACCGCCAGGCGTTTGGGCAGGCCGGTTTGGATGAGCTTACCGGCATCTACCAAAAGCCGGGTTGATACTGTTTCGGTAAGGCCGAGTTCGGTGAGGTTGCGGATTTTATTGCCGATGTTAATCAGTTTTTTGGCTGTGGTTTCATCAACACCCGATTCATTGACAATGATCTCTCTTTCGGTTTTTTCTTCGGGATAACTGAAAGAGAGGGAGACAAACCGTTGCCGGGTAGAGGGTTTCAATTCTTTAAAGCCTTTCTGGTATCCCGGGTTAAACGAGGCCACCAGCATAAACGACTCTGCGGCCATCACCTCGATGCCCAGTTTATCAATATAGAGCACCCTGCGGTAATCGGTGAGTGAATGTACCGCCACAATGATATCGGGCCGGGCCTCGGCAATTTCATCCAGATAAATGATGGCACCCTCCTTCACCGCCTTGGTGAGCGGGCCGTCCTGCCATACGGTTTCGGCCCCTTTAATAATGTAACGGCCGATAAGGTCGGTAGCGGAGGTTTCTTCGTGACAGGCTACGGTAATCAGGCTTTTGCCGAGTTTGTAGGCCATATATTCAATGAACCGTGATTTTCCGGTACCTGTTGGCCCTTTCAGCAGCAGGGGGAGTTTGTTTTGATACGCATGTTCAAACACTTCGGCCTCTTTGCCAATGTGTTTGTAATAAGGTGCCTTGGTAATTTTCATAGTGCAGGGTATTAATCCGTAAGATAAAATAAAGCCGGCTATAAAAATAGCCAGCTTTATCAGGTTAATCAGTAAAACATCAGGCGGCTGGTTGTACGGCCTCAAACTCTTCTTCCGGCTGCATGGCCTCCTCGTTCGGGCGGCCGTATTTGATAAAATTGTACACAAAAATCAAAATACCGGTAGTAAACAGGGAAGCACAAAGAATAAGGATCAGGAAGTGGATTTCTATCTCCTTTTGTGCCACCATAAAATCAAGCCCCACCTTTCTTTCCAGATAGACCTGGGCTACGCCAGCAGCCGCAAAGGCCGTAGTCATGCCCAGCATGCCTATTAACGACAGCCAGAAAGCATAGATGTTTGACGGCAGTTCAAAGAGTTTGCGGCCGGTCATCAGCGGCATGGTATAGGATATTATGGCGAAAATCAACATGCCGTAAGCGCCCCAGAAAGCCAGGTGGCCGTGCATGGCGGTAACCAATGTGCCGTGGGTGTACATATTCACTTGTGGCAGGGTGTGGGCCAGGCCCAATAAACCGGCACCGGCAAAGGCAACAATGGCCGTGCCGAGGGTCCATGACAGCGCAATTTTATTGGGGTGCGATTTACCCCCCTTGCGGTACATGTGGATGGCAAATAAGGCCATGCCCAGGAAGGCCAGGGGCTCCATGGCGGAGAAAATACCCCCAATCAGCAGCCAGTATTCGGGGGTGCCAATGTAGTAGTAGTGGTGGCCGGTACCCAGGATCCCGGAGAGGAAAGTGAGGCCAACAATTACGTAAAGCCATTTTTCAATCACTTCGCGGTCAACCCCGGTAAGCTTTATCAGCAGGAAGGCCAGGATACCGCCCATGATCAGTTCCCATACGCCCTCAACCCAGAGGTGTACCACCCACCAGCGGAAGAAGGCATCCATGGCCTGGTTGTCAAACCAGATCATGCCGGGCAGGTACAGCAAAGCGGCAAAAACCAGGCCCATGGTAAGCACCATGGCGGTGGTGGTTTGCTGTTTGCCTTTATAAAGGGTAGCCAGGATTATGCCCAGGAAGGTAAGCACGTTGACGACTACCAGGTAGTCCAGCGGCCGGGGGATTTCCAAAAACTTACGGCCTTCCCACCAGTTGAAATGAAAGCCGATAATAGCCACTACGCCAACTATGGCCAGGGTAATGAGCTGGATGTAGGCCAGTTTTACCGAAACCAACTCGCGCTGGGCCTCTTCGGGGATGATATAATAGGCCGCGCCCATAAAACCTGACAGCAGCCAGACAACCAACAGGTTGTTGTGGGTAGCCCGGGCAGCGTTAAACGGCACCCAGGCGTGCAGGCCGTCCATGCCGTAATGGGCAAAGGCCATGATAAAACCGTAGGTGATTTGTAAGATAATCAGCAGCATACTTAAGGCGAAAAACCAGTACGCTACTTGTTGTGATTTATATTTCATGATTAAATACTTTTTGCGTGAATAATAGGGTTAAGGTTGTAACGCTTCGCTGGGTTTGGGAGGGAAGCCGTTGAGGTCCATCTCATTTACCCATTTGAAAAATTCTACCACATCGTTGGCGTCTTCTTCGCTAAGGCCGTAAGCCACCATTTGCCGGCCACGCGGGGCCCAGGGCTTTTCCGACATCAGCACGGTTTTAATGTAGGTCTCACCTTTGCGCTCGTACACTTTGGTGAGTTCAGGTGCATAATAGGCGCCTTCACCCAACAGGGTATGGCAGCCCATACAGTTGTTGCTGTCCCAAATATGCTTACCACGGATTACCGCGTCAGATATTTGATCGGCATTGGTCTTTTTGGGGATAGAGGCGGTGATGGATTCATATGATAATCCGAGGAATATCAATGAAAACAGGAGGGTACCCCCCAGGAAAAATACTTTGGCTTGTTTCTTAGATAGCATACTGATTAGTTTTGGATTAGTAATTATTTTTCACTTTTTAATAAGATGTAAATGTCTTATTTAAATTTACCGTGAAACTATAACAACCCCAACGGATAAAAAATGATTTTTGTCAGGTTTTGTGCGGGAGGGCAAAATACGGCACATAAAAGGGGAAATGCCGGGTTGCTGAAGCCGGGCAAGGGGGGCTGGTCAGGTATATTTGCCTGGCAGAAGTTCAGGGGCCTTTATTCGAACGTCTGGCAGTTGTAACTGAGGGCAACCAGGTTAAACTTCCCATAACAAAACCTGCCTGTTGGTTTGTGCCAGATCAACTCGCCAAAAGAAGCCAGCCTTCTGCCATTAAAATCGCTATATTTCTTAATGGGGGTTGTCCACTGGTAGTTTTTGAAAACTTTCCCATCGGCTGATTCATATCTATCGTTAGAAGAAAAGTTAATCAGCTCGCCTGCTTCGTTGAAAAAAAGCGTGGCCGTTATAGTATGGCCCTGATTGGTGAACCTCGCCTTAACTTTCAGGGGACTAACGGTTTGCCATTCAATATTTTCATCAATTAATGTTGCCGGGGCAAGGACGCACATATCATTAAACAGGGTTACCGTTTCGCTTTTATTCATTTCGGGGCCTTTTGCATCCACAACCTGAAAGAGCGAAGCCAATTTTATTTGCATTGTAGCAGTTGCCCCTGTGTATGTATGCAGGCCATCAAAAGGAATGCCGAACATCCCGGACCGGATATAAAATATCCTTGCTGGCTCATCATAAAAATTATACTGGACAGAACGAAAATCCAGAAAATCCGATTTGGGGTCCGGCTTAATCTGCCCCTGGAATACTGCCCTGAAATTATACACCTTATCTTTTCCTATAGCACCGGAATAGATTATATATTTTTGTACCGGTAAAGGAAGGTGTCTTATGTCTTCCCTGGTCAGGGTTTCCTGTTGCGGATAGCGCCTTAAACCTTTTTCAACTTCAGCCTTAAACCGCTTTTGGTAACTTGTTGGCAGGCTACCGGCTAAGGCTATGATAACCGGAACAATTAGTAACAGGTTGGCGAGTGTGCCAAATTTGGCATCGCGCCAGTAAAGCAGAATAAGTGCCTGCGATAAGATTATGGCAATGGAGCCGATGATCCACCACCATTCTATTTGCAGGAGATAAAGAAAGGCGGCCGCCATGAACAATACCGCAGCCAAGAGCCATAGCAGGCCAGATGGTTTGGAATAGGCTTTTGTTAACTGTTCGGTCTCTGCCAGCCCAAAAGCTTTCACAAAACCTAACACATGGAGCAAGCCATGGATAATCATGACCAGGACTGTCAATACGTGCATAATCAGATAACGTGATGGTTGCCTTGCTCCCGGGGAAACAGAATACAGGCCATTGGGCCAGGTAAAAAAGCCAGGGTAATTACCGGTATTTTTAAAACCTTCATAAAAACCGGCCAGGGATTATAAGAAAATCACACTGCGCATCAGGAGTTTCAGTTGGTCCATGTTGGATTGGTTGAAAACACTTTTGGGCGCTACCGAGATGCAGATGGCGGCCCGGCCTTTGCTGGGGGGCATTAAGGCCATCAGAAACCCCTGCATTTCCACCCCGTCAAGTTTGCCGCTGTACAGCCCCGAAACCCCCTGATTGCCCAGCTTGGCGAGGTCGGTAACAGGCATCAGCTTGCTCCCGTCCTCCTGTTCAATGCCTTCCTCCATGGCTGCTTTGAGTTTTTTCAAAGAAGTGAAATTTTGTACGTTCAGCAGCATAAACCCCTGGGTGGAGGAAGAACCCATTAGATAACCATTATCTTTTTTGGTTACCTTCCAGCCTTCGGGCACGGTAAACTGGATTTTCATTTCCTTATCTACAATAACACTACTATCCTCCTGGGCCCAGGAGGAGATGGCCAGACTAAGACAAAACAGGGTTAAAACAGTTGATTTCATAGCTTATTTATTTGAAAAGGTTAAATTACAATTAATCTTTTTATATTACAACAAAACTCTGTCTGCAAAAGCGTCTTTTTTTTTAAAAGTGCGGTCGTACGCTTACCGTTTGGCTTAACGGTAAGGCGCCAGCCTGTAACCAAGTACCCTGCCGGCCGTTTAATTTACTGTGAAGCTATACTATCTGGCTGTTTTCCTCGGCAGCGCCTTGCCGCTGGCACAAGCCCAGCCGCTAACCCCTGATCCGCGGCTGATACTAAGCCTGTATTTTGCTGGCGGCAGCTATTCCATTGATCCCGGCCAGGACGCAGCATTGGTAAAATTTATCAAGTCTTTTCCTGCTATTGAAAACTATACCATTACCGTACACAGCCATACCGATAATATTGGCAGTGCCGGGTATAACCAATGGCTGGCCGAAAACCGTAGCCATGCGGTGATAAAACGGCTCCTGTCCCTCAAAATACCTCGCGAAATTATCAGTATCCACGATTTTGGCGAGGTTAACCCGGTTTACGATAACGCTACTTATGAAGGGCGTCTGCGCAACCGCAGGGTGGACGTTATCCTGTGGCCACGGGAAACGTTATAGCGGGTTAACCAAACTGGGTGCGCAAACCCGGGCTGTAGTATTGTAGTTGGGGCTTCGGCCCCGCAGGGGATACACCGGCTTTGACATACGGATTATGCAGGCAGCATAACATGTCCGTCTGTGAAGCTAATTTTATAGCTTTGCACCTGGACTTAATTTACTATTGTCAGATGCAACGGGTAGCGGTAGAGAGTTTTTTAGCCACAGGTAAGGACAGGCGGATTATTGACGTTCGCTCCCCGGCAGAGTTTACCCGGGGCCATATTCCCGGGGCCATTAATATTCCCATCTTCAACAACCTGGAGCGGGCCCGGGTGGGCACGGCCTACAAGCAGCGCAGCCGCGCAGAAGCCATCAGCATCGGCCTCGAAATAGTGGGCCCGAAAATGAAATTATTGGCTGAAGAGGCGAAAAAACATGCTGTAGATGGCCGCTTGCAGGTTTATTGCTGGCGCGGTGGCATGCGCAGCGAAAAGATGGCTTGGCTGTTTGAACTGGTGGGCCTGCAAACGGAGGTGCTGGCGGGTGGCTACAAAGCGTACCGGCACTATTTACACCGTTACCTGGCCGGGCTTAACAACCTGGTGGTACTGCAAGGGCCTACAGGCAGTGGCAAAACCCAAATTTTACATGCCCTGGCGGCCAGGGGCGAACAAGTGCTTGACCTGGAAGGGTTGGCGCACCACAAAGGGTCGGCTTTTGGTGGTTTGGGGGAAGCGCCTCAGCCAACTACCCAGCAGTTTCAGAATGATATTCTCGCCACCCTGCTTACGTTTGACCCCGGCCGGCCAATTTGGGTTGAAAGCGAAAGTGTTACCATTGGCCGGGTGTACTTGCCCGAAGCCTTATGGCAGCAAATGAACAAGGCTATGGTGCTGGCCATTGCGGTGCCCCGGCAGGCCCGGGTGCAGCACATCCTGGCCCAGTATGGTAATTTCAGCCCGGATGAACTGACGGCCAGAATCCGGCAACTGCAACAAAAGATGGGGGGCGCTGCGGTAAAGAAGGCCGTGGCATGGGTAGAGCAGGGGGACCTGGCCTCTGCTGTTGACCTTTTGCTTACCTATTACGATAAATCTTATGCCCATAGTGCCGGTAAATACAAAATACAGCAACCTCGTACCGTAGCCCTAACCTCGTCTGATGCCGGGGAAAATGCCGAAGTATTGTTGGCGCAAGTAATGGAACAGCACTATGGTTGATATCAAACTTACCGAATATTCACACGGGGCCGGCTGCGGCTGTAAGATTTCCCCGGCCCAGCTCGATAATATCCTGGCGGGGATTAAATCCGGTAATAAGTTTACCGGTTTATTAGTTGGCAACGACCATCGGGATGATGCTGCAGTGCTGGCCCTTGATGATCAGCGGGCTATCATCAGCACCACCGACTTCTTTATGCCCATTGTGGATGACCCTTTTGATTTTGGCCGCATAGCTGCCACCAATGCCATTAGCGATATTTATGCCATGGGCGGCAAACCGCTGATGGCCATCGCTATTTTCGGTTGGCCGGTTGACAAGCTTTCTGATGAGGTGGCCAGCCACGTGATAGCCGGAGGCCGGCAGGTGTGCACAGAAGCCGGTATCCCCCTCGCAGGCGGGCACTCCATTGATTCACCGGAGCCTATTTTCGGCCTGGCCGTTACCGGCATAGTGGACCGGGACAAGCTAAAAACCAACGATGGCGCCAGGGTGGGGGACAAGCTCTATCTAACCAAACCACTGGGCATTGGCATTCTTACCACAGCCGAAAAGCGCAAAATTCTCCGTGACCAGGAGCGGGGGGTAGCCACCCGGCTAATGCTGCAGCCAAACAGCATAGGGGCCGAACTTGCCGCCTTGCCCGGGGTATCGGCTATCACCGATGTCACCGGCTTTGGTTTGCTGGGACACCTTGCCGAGGTATGTGCAGCCAGTGGTGTGTCAGCCAAAATAGCCTTTGCCAAAGTGCCGGTGATTGCTGGCCTCGACTGGTATCTCGGCCAGGGGAGCACCCCGGGAGGTACCCAAAAAAACTTTCGCAGTTACGGGCATCAGGTTTCATCATTAACCCCCCGGCAGAAAAGTATCCTTTGCGACCCGCAAACCAGTGGCGGTTTGCTGATCAGCGTAGCCGGGCACGGGGAGAACGATTTCCTCGGACTATGCCGGCAGCATGGCCTGGCGTTAACAAGTTTCGGCAGCATAACCACCCGGGGCGAAAAGCTTATTGAGGTAAGTTGATTACCGGGAAAAGTCCCCGAAAGCAAAACCAAATTTAAAAGCGAGGCCATTAAACCGGGCCGGGTTCAGCACCTCATCCGATGCTGAAAAAACAAACTGATAACCAGCATCCAGATGAAACCGCCACCACGAGCGCAGGTTGACACCAAGCCCAATTTCGGGGTTGATACTATATACTTTTCGCTCAAATATAGAGGTATAAAAAATATTGATAAGTTGCTTTTGATCGGCAGTGAGTTCTAATACCCCCTGGCCAAAACGCAGGCCACCCCGCCAGAACAATACCCGTTCTGTTTTATGCATATAAGCCAGGTTAACCCCCTTGTGTTTAAAGTAAGCAAAGGCCTGGGTAGCCCCGGTGGGCAGTTGGTCAAGCGCCACCCCGGCATCCAGCCAATTCTGATAGTCGGGGTCATTGGGGGCCGGTACGTTAATCACATTGGTATTGGGCGAACGGGCCAGGTAAAAGCCAATGCTGAATTTCCGGTTCAGGTGGACACCAAATTCCATCATAAACATTTTACCAAGGGAGTTTTCAATGGTAGCAAAAGCCGTAGAAGGGGCAATTTCACCGTAAAAGGTGCTGAAGCGTAAGCCTTTATCGCCACTGTCCTTAAAAAGGTATTTTGTCCGGAAACTGTTGTTGGTTTGCTGGCCATGGGCCCCTCCATAGAATAACAGGCAGAAAATTATAAAGAGGGAATAACGCATAGGGTCATAATCAGGTTAAAATACAATTCTGTTGGGTTGCCGGCTGTGGTCTCACCAAATTCTCTTTTCTTTGCACCATTAATAATAGCATAATGAGTACAACTAACCAAAGTTCGTTAAATTTTATCGAACAGATAATAGCCGAGGACCTTAAATCGGGAAAACATGAGCAAATAATTACCCGTTTTCCGCCCGAGCCCAATGGTTTTTTGCACATCGGCCATGCCAAATCGATAGAGCTCAACTTTGGCCTGGCTGAAAAGTACGGGGGGCGCTGTAACTTGCGGTTTGATGATACCAACCCGGAAAAAGAAAGTGATTTCTATGTGCAGGCCATTATCAACGACATCGAATGGTTGGGGTATGATTATGGCGGCAAGGTGTTATTTACTTCCGATTATTTTGAGCAACTCTATGGGTTTGCCCTGAAGTTGATCAAAGAGGGCAAGGCCTATGTTGACGACCAGTCGGCCGAGGAAATAGCCGCCACCAAAGGTACGCCAACTACTCCGGGTACGGCCAGCCCGTACCGTGAGCGGCCGGTAGCCGAGAACCTGGATTTATTTGCGCGTATGCGCCAGGGGGAGTTTGCCGAAGGCAGCAGGGTGCTGCGGGCAAAGATTGATATGGCGGCCGCCAATATGTTGTTGCGCGACCCGGTAATTTACCGGATAAAGAATGCCGCCCACCACCGCACCGGTGATGCCTGGCATGTATATCCGATGTATGACTTTGCTCACGGGCAGTCCGACTCTATTGAGCATATCACCCATTCGCTTTGCACCCTGGAGTTTGAAAACCACCGGCCACTCTATGAATGGTTAATTGAAAATATTGGCATTTTCCCTTCCCGTCAGATTGAATTTGCCCGCCTCAACCTTACCTACACCATTATGAGCAAGCGCAAGCTGTTGCAGTTGGTAGAACGAGGCGTGGTTAGCGGCTGGGATGACCCGCGGATGCCTACCTTGTCCGGCATGCGCAGGCGTGGCTTTACTCCGGCTGCCATTCGCAGCTTTGCCCGTAATGTAGGAATTGCCAAGCGTGAAAACCTGATTGACGTGGCCCGTTTGGAACATGCCGTGCGTGATGACCTGAACAAAAAGGCCAACCGGGTACTGGGCATCCTGCACCCCTTAAAGTTAGTTATTGAAAACTACCCCGAAGGGCAGGTGGAGATGATGCAGGCAGTAAATAACCCGGAGGATGAGGCGGCCGGTAAGCGCGAGATACCTTTTAGCCGCGAACTGTATATCGACCGTGACGATTTTATGGAGGACCCTCCCTCACCCAGGAAATACTTCCGTCTGGGGCCGGACCGGCTGGTGCGCCTGAAATACGGCTATATTATAAAATGTACAGGCTATGAAAAAGATGCGGCTGGCAACATTACCCTGGTAAAGTGCGAATATTATCCTGAGTCGCGTTCCGGGCAAGATACTTCGGGGATTAAAGTAAAAGGCACCCTTAGCTGGGTGAGTGCGGCCGAATCGGTGCCGGTTGAAGTACGGCTCTACGACCGCCTGTTTCAGGCGGAGAACCCGGCTTTGGCCGAAGATTTTATGCAGGAATTAAACCCTGAATCGCTGACGGTACTTACCGATGCCCGGCTTGAGCCCGGGGTAAAAAACCTGCAGGCAGGCGAAACCGTGCAGTTTGAGCGCCTCGGTTATTTTACCGTTGACCCTGACACTACGGCTGAAAACATGGTTTTTAACCGAACCATTACCCTGCGGGATACCTGGACGAAGAAGGCGTAAAAAAAAGAAGGCACTACAAATTTGCAGTGCCTTCCCCATGATCACCGGTGTTTTGCTACTTTTTCACACTAATGGTTACCGGCACCTCAACTTCCCGGGCGTCCTGGTCAATCAGTTTTACCGCATCAAAACCGGCATCGTTAAATTGCTCAAACTGGGTAGCGGCATCCCCCACAATAAGGTAAGTCATCTTATCCGGGGTAATGTATTTCTGCGCCAGGGCCTTATGCTGTTCCAGGGTCATGTTTTTAATCACCTCTTCTTCCTGCTTGATATAATCTGCCGGGTACCCGTAGGCACTACGCGATTGCAGCATACCAATCAAAGAATACAGGGTTTCAAACCTGCGGGCATTGGACTTGATCATCGCATTCTTGGTGAAGTCGAGGTCTTCGGCTGAAATACCTTCACGGTATTTTTCCATCTCCTCCTTGAAAATTTTGGTAGATTCAAAAGTGGTATTGGTACGTACGCTGGCCGTAGCGGTAAAAGGCCCCGGAATGGTGCTGCCGCTAAAATAGGTACGGGCCCCGTAGGTATATCCTTTTTCTTCCCTGAGGATCATATTTACCGTGCCGCTAAACGAGCCCCCCAGCTTGTAGTTCATCACCGTAGCCGGATAAAAGTCGGGGTCGGTGCGGGCCAGGGCCAGGTAGCCGATAGTAATTACCGACTGCTTGGCCTGCGGTATATCGACAAAGTAAAGGCTGGCTTTATTGGTTGGTTCGGGCAGGGTGTACTCCGGCATGGTAACTTCTTTGGCCGGCCAGTTCGCACTCAGGCTGGCCAGGGTTTTCAGCACCTGGTCTTGCTTAACCTTGCCTACAATATGATAGCTGCTTATTGAAGGCGAAAAGTTCGCAGCATAAAAAGCTTTCAGGTCGTCAAGGGTGATGGCTTCTACCTCATCAATGCTGCCAATGGCAGGATAACCCAAAATATGGTCTTCACCATAGAGCAACTTATAATAAGCTTTGCGGGCCACGGCATTGGGTTGCCCGGCTTGCCGCTTTATCGTATTGATGGTTTTGGTTTTGATCAGGTCAAATTCTTCCTCATCCCAGCGGGGTTGCAGCAATATTTCTTCAATCAACGCCATTGTGGCTTCATAGTTGCGCGACAGGCAATTGGCCGTAATGGTAATGGTGCTGTTGGTCGTGTACATATTGATGTCTGCCCCGAGCAGGTCAATGGCCTCCTCCAGTTCTTCGGGCGTTTTGTTGGCTGTGCCTTCCATCATAATGTCGGTTATCAGGTTGGCAATGCCGTTTTTGCTGATGTCGTCCATATAATGCCCGCCTTTGATTACCAGGCTTATTTGGGCCAGGGGCAGCTCAGTATATTCTATACCGTAAACCTGCATGCCGTTATCAAGGGTGGCGGTCCATTGTTGCGGGATATGCAACTCCGGGGCCGGGCCTTTTGCGGGTTCGATGGAGCGGTCGAAACTTGAGGGTGTCTGGGCGATTTCTTCTGGTTTGTCGTCACCGGTAACCGTTTTTGCCACATTTTCGGTTATTTCTTCTTCAACAACATGGGCTTTCTCTGAGTTGGCCGCTACCAGTTCCAACTGCCCTTTCGGCACAAAGCTGGTAATCACATAGGGTTTGTCTTTGATGTATTTATTGTACACATTTACCACATCTTCTTTGGTTACCCCTTTAATATTGGCAATCTCCTGCTCAATATAGCCCGGGTCACCGGCAAACACATTGTACTGCGACAGTTGGAATGATTTACCCAGCACGCTGCTGATACCGTTGTAAAAATCGGTTTCTAAGCTGGCTTTAATGCGTTCAACATCCTTGTCGGTAATACCCTCGGTGGCAAACATCTTAAGGCCGGCAAATAGGGCTTGCTCTACGGAGTCTAACGAAACCCCATCGTTGGCCGTAACCATGATCCTGAAGACCCCGGCAATTTCATCGGCAGCGTTCCAGGCGCTCACCCGTGAGGTGAGGTTTTTCTCTTTCACCAGCACCTTATATAAAGGGGCTTTTTTACCTTCCGATAAAAGCTCCGCCAGAAAATCCAGGGCGTAAGCATCGGGATGAAATTGCTCTACGGTTGGCCAAACCATGTTAAGCTGTGGGGCTTTGGCGAAATTATCTTCGTGGTACAGGCGCTTGGTAGCCGCCAGTTTAACCGGCTGTGCTGCCAGCGGGGCTACTTCCGGGCCTCGTTTTATCTCGCCAAAGTATTTTTCAACCATGGCCTTGGCTTCTGCCGTTTCAAAATCACCGGCAATTACCAGCGTGGCGTTGTTGGGGCCGTAAAAGTTATGATAAAATTCTTTTACGTCTTCTACGGTAGCATTTTGCAGATCAACCAATTCACCTATTACCTGCCAGTTGTAGGGGTGGCCTTCGGGATAAATAGCCTTGTCGATAACGTAGCTGGTATGGCCGTAAGGGCGGTTGTCAACCCGCTGCCGTTTCTCGTTTTGCACTACCTCCTGTTGGTTGGCAAAGGCAGTTTCGGTTACCGTGTTGATGAGGAAACCCATGCGGTCGGATTCGAGCCACATCACCATTTCCATGGCGTTTTTAGGCACCACTTCGTAATATACCGTACCATCCTGCCAGGTGCCCCCGTTCAGGGTACCTCCGGCATCCTGGATTTTCTTGAAAAACTGGTCCTGGCCTACATGCTCCGATTCCTGGAACAACATATGCTCAAATAAATGGGCAAAACCGGTACGCCCCGGTTTCTCTCGGTTTGAGCCCACGTGGTACATGATGGCCACCGCCACAATGGGGTCGGATTTGTCCTGGTGCAGGACTACATCCAGGCCGTTGTCGAGGGTGTATTTCTCGAACGCAATGCTCAGGTTGTCGTTGGCATCCTCCTGGTTTCCCGGGGTGCACCCCAGGAAGGCAATGGCAACAATAGCCACTAATAGTCGTTTAAAGACAGTTGTCATGGTTTTTATTTTGGTTAGAAGTTTATTTAATTGACAAGATAAGAAAAAATACCAAATTGGCTAAACTATTATATAAAAAGACATAAATAATTGATATTAGTGGCATGGTTGTGATCTTGGTTAAACTTATGGCGCACAAACGGTCGGAAGGATATGCATAGAATAATATGGGTAAGTTTTTTATTGGTTTGTGTTTCCGGCTGGCTATATGGGCAGTCTGGCCGCATTTTACAAAATCTGCCGCCATCGGTAAAATGGTACCAGATTAAAACCCCACACTTTAAAATTATTTACCCGGAAGGTTTTACCGCGCAGGGGCAACGCATGGCCAACACCATGGAGCACATTTATCAACCTGCCGCCAATAGCCTGGGCCGGGTGCCCCGGAAGAATTTCCCACTAATTTTACAAAACCAAACAGCTATTGCCAACGGCTTTGTTACCGTGGGACCGTTCAGGTCGGAGTTTTATACCATGGCCCCGCAGCGGGCAAACTTTCTCGGTAATAACGACTGGCTGGACCTGCTGGCTTTACATGAATACCGCCATGTGGTGCAATTCGACCGCAGCCGTACTGGTTTTACCGGTTTCATCAGAAACTTGTTTGGTGAATACTCCATGGCCGCCCTGGCTTTCACTTCGGTGCCCTCGTGGTTTTGGGAAGGCGATGCCGTGGGGGTTGAAACGGCCATGACCACCACCGGCCGTGGCCGCATACCAAAGTTTAGCGCGGCTTTCAGGGCCAACCTGCTGGAGCGGGGGCCTTATAATTATAATAAGCAGTACCTGCGCTCGTACAAGGATTTTATTCCCAACCATTATGTATTGGGCTATTATTATTCCACCTACCTGAAAAATAAGTATGGGGTAGAGGTCATGGAGAAAATGGTGGACCGTGCCTGGGCCCTGCCGTTCATCCCGTTTACTTTTTCCTTTGCCCAGCAACGCTTTGGCGGGGGCAAGATGCCGGCTACCTACCTGGCTATGATGGACGAACTAAAGGAGAAGTGGTCGGCCCAGCAGGCGGCCCTTACCCTGACCCCTTTTACCAAAATAAACACGGTGCCAAAGAAAGTTTATACCAACTATAATTATCCGCAGGTACTGGCAGATGGCCGTATCCTGACGATGAAATCGGGCTTGGCCGATATTGAGCAGTTGGTGCTGCTTACCCCCGGCACCGGGGAGGAAGAGAACGTATTTGTACCTGGCGTAGTGAATGATGCCGGCCTGCTTTCGGTGCAGGGCACGAAAGTGGTATGGAATGAAATTACTTTTGATCCCCGCTGGCGGCAAAAAACCTACTCGGTCATTCGTACCTACGATATGGCCACCGGGGAATACGCTGAACTAACGAAGGGAAGCCGCTATTCCTCAGCCTCATTTTCACCCGATGGCACCAAAATAGCTACCATTGAGGAAACAACCGATTACCGGTTCCGGCTGGTAGTGTTAAACGCTTTTTCGGGCTATGCCATGCAATCTTTTGATGCCCCGGCCGGTAGTATCTACCTTAACCCGGTCTGGTCGGGGAACCATCACATTGTGGTGGCCGAGGTACGGGACGGCACCAAGCAGATCAAGGAAATAAATACGGCTGATGGTACGGCCGAAGTGTTGCTGCCGCCTGTTACCGAACACATCTCCTACGCTTTCAGGCGGGAGGGCTACCTGTATTATGTTTCCGGTATAACCGGCATTGATAATATTTATGCCAAAGACCTGGGCAATGGTAAAATTTACCGTATTACCTCCAGCAAATACGGGGCCTACACCCCGGTAATCAGTGCCGATGGCAAAACCATGTACTATAATGAACTTACCGTACTGGGCAATGACGTGGTAAGTATTGCCTTGAACCCGGCCAACTGGACAGCCGTAGAAAAAGTGACCGATACCAGCATCCGGTTTTATCAACCGATGGTAGAAATGGAAGGGCATGCCGATATCCTTGCCTCTGTGCCGGATTCAGCCTATGCCGAAAAGCGTTTCCGCAAGAACCCGGTAAAGCTGCATAGCTGGGGCCCTTTTATTGCCGATAGCCCCAATGAACTGGAAGCAGGCCTGTACTCTACCGATTTGCTGAGTACTACCGACATTTTTGCCGGGTTCCGGGTGGACGTGGACGGTAATTTTAAATGGCTCGGGCGGGTAAGTTATCAAAACCTGTACCCCATTATTGATGTGGAAGTGAACTATGCCAACCGTCAGGCAAGGGTAAATTATTTGGATACGGCCACCAATGCTATTGCTATTGATAACCAGCAGTGGCAGGAAACCGGCCTGAAGGCGGGCCTGCGGATCCCCTGGCTGCTTACCCGTAATAAATACAATGTGAGCTTTATTTTGCAAAACTATATCGGCCTGACAGCCGTGCGCAATTTTCAAAGCAGTGTCTTTGGCCAGGACCGGTACTTCCTCTATTTCAACCGGCTCAACAATGGCAACCTGGTAAGTAATGAGTTTAAACTCACCTTCTACAGTTTGATGAAACGCAGCAAGCGTGATATCAATTCGAAATGGGGTTGGGTGTTTGTGCTGGAGAATTTTGGTACGCCCTATGGCGGTGACTTCGAGGGTGGCCTGACAGCCCTGCGCACCCAACTCTATGTACCGTCCTTTTTTAAGCACCACTCGCTCAACTTCTTTGCTGGTTATCAGCACATCAATATTACCCTGGATAATAATAATTATTGGTTCCCTAACCGCATGCCTTATCCACGGGGGGTAAGCGGGTCAACCTTTGAGGATTTCTACACTTTCCGGGTAAATTACGACCTGCCTTTACTGTATCCCGACCTCAGCCTGGGGCCCTGGGTGTACTTACAGCGGGTGAAGGCCAAAATCTTTTATGATTATGGTTATGGCAGGTCGAATATAATTAACCGTGATGTAGGGTTACAATTGCAAACCAGCCGTAGCTATTACGCCACGGGGGCAGAGTTAACCTTCGACCTCAATGTGATGCGGGCGCTGCCACAGTTGGAACTGGGGGTACGTTTTGCTTATTTGCCAGACCTGGGTGCCACCTCTTTTGAGTTTCTGCTGGGTAGTTTTGGTTTCTAAATAAGAATTATTATTATTTAGTAAATTCTTTCCCGGCAATTTGCCTGCTTAGTCGGTCAATTGCTTGATAATCGCTGGTATTCCCTCTACTTTTGGCCTCGCAAATACAATGAAATGTTATGGCCGAAGTAATTAGAATGCCCAAGATGAGCGATACCATGACCGAAGGGGTCATTGCCGCCTGGTTAAAAAAAGTAGGGGACGAGGTAAAGGCCGGGGATATCCTGGCGGAGGTGGAAACCGACAAGGCCACCATGGAGTTGGAAGCTTATGACGAAGGCACCCTGTTGTACATTGGCGTTAAGGAGCAGGAAGCTGCTCCGGTTGACGGCATCATAGCCATACTGGGCAAACCCGGTGAGGCCTACGAGCACTTGCTGGATAATCAGGAAACGGTTAAGGAAGACACTGCCGAGGTTAAGAAACCGGCCCCGGCCGTAAAGGAAAGCCCTGCCCCGGCTGTAGATACCGCGGCCATTAAGGCCACAGTCATCACCATGCCCAAAATGAGCGATACCATGGAGGAAGGCACGATTGCCCAGTGGTTGAAAAAGGTGGGCGATACGGTTAAATCGGGTGACATTCTGGCCGAAGTAGAAACTGATAAGGCCACCATGGAACTGGAATCGTATGAAGACGGCACCCTGCTCTATATCGGCCCCAAAGATGGCGAGGCCGTACCCGTAGATGGTGTGCTGGCCATTATTGGTGAACCGGGAGCTGATTACCAGGCTTTACTGGCGGCCACGGCAGCCCCGCAACAACCAATACCTGAGCCTGTCAAAGAAAATGAGCCCACGGCAAGCAAGCCTGCAGCAAATGAAGTACCCCAGGCAGCAGTTGCCAGCCCTACTCCGCAGCCGGTAACAACGGTTAGCGAAGGCCGGGTGAAAGCCTCGCCCCTGGCCAGAAGAATAGCGAAAGAACTGGGCTATGATATCAGCAAAATACCCGGCACCGGGGATAACGGCCGGATTGTCAAACGGGATGTGGAAGCCTACCGGCCGGCAGCCACCACCGCGGCCGCGGAAGGCGCTGCCCCCCTACCGGTAGCGGCTGTTGTTGGTGAGGAATCATTCACCGAAGAGCCGGTGTCGCAGATGCGCAAAACCATTGCCAAAAGGCTGGCCGAGAGCAAGTTTACCTCCCCGCATTTTTACCTGACCATGGAGATTAACATGGATAAGGCCATTGCCGCCCGCAAGAGCATGAACGAGGTAGCCCCGGTAAAGATTTCTTTTAATGACCTGGTGGTGAAAGCTGTGGCGGCAGCCCTGCGCCAGCACCCCAAAGTAAATGCCTCCTGGCTGGGCGATAAGATCCGCTATAATAACCATATCCATATTGGCGTGGCCGTAGCCGTTGAGGAAGGCCTGCTGGTACCGGTAGTTAGGTTTGCCGACCAAAAATCTATTGCCACTATTTCTGCCGAGATCAAGAACCTGGCCGGCATGGCCGCCAACAAGCAGTTGCAGCCCGAGCACTGGGAAGGGAACACTTTTACCATCTCTAACCTGGGGATGTTTGGTATCGAAGCGTTTACGGCCATTATCAACCCCCCGGATGCCTGTATCCTGGCTGTGGGCGGCATTAAACAAACGGCCATTGTACAAGACGGTGCCCTGGTGCCGGGTAATGTAATGAAAGTAACCCTGTCGTGTGACCACAGGGTGGTGGACGGAGCCGTAGGCTCGGCCTTCTTAAAGACATTTAAAGCGTTGCTGGAAGACCCCGTGCGCATCCTGGTGTAGGCAAAAACCTGCCATTCTGTCGTAACTCTGATAGGGCAAAATAATAATAGCCAGGGCCAATGAACCCTGTAAAAAAATGAAAATGAATGGCTTTGGGGTCATTATTGCAGTGAAGCCATCAACTATGATGATACCCCCCATTCGCCAGCCAGGCAAATAATTGAAAATTTTTCGGGTCAGGTATGGATTTTGCTAAGGAAAGTACAAAAATCAAAAATATGAGTTTAGTTAAATCCACCACCGTTCTGGCCCTGGCACATAATGGCGAAGTTGTTGTTGGCGCTGACGGCCAGGCCACTATGGGTAATTATGTGGCCAAAAGTAATGTAAAGAAGGTACGCAGCCTGCAGGACGGTAAGATTGTTACCGGTTTTGCCGGCTCTACGGCCGATGCCTTTACCCTGCTCGAGCGCTTTGATGAAAAACTCAATAGCTATGGGGGCAATATGAAGCGGGCAGCCATTGAACTGGCCAAAGACTGGCGGATGGACCGCTACCTGCGCAGGCTGGAGGCTATGTTGATAGTAGCCAATAATGAGGAGGTGCTGGTTTTGTCAGGTACGGGCGATGTGCTGGAACCCGATAACAAAATTGCCGCCATTGGCTCCGGGGCCATGTATGCCCAGGCCGCTGCCGTAGCCTTAAAACGCCATGCCCCACAGATGACCGCTGAGGAAATTGTGCGTGAAAGCCTTAATATTGCAGCCGATATTTGTATTTATACCAATCATAACCTGGTTATCCAAAAAGTAAAGTAAATGATGAAAATTTACCATAACCCGAGGTGTTCAAAGAGCCGCCAGACCCTGAATATGATTAAAGAAGCCAACCGGGAGGTGGAGATTGTGGAATACCTGAAAACCCCGCCTACCGAGGAGGAACTAAGGGATATTCTGCATAAACTAAATTTGCCGGTTGACTATTTGATCCGCAAAGGGGAAGAAATATACAAGACGGAATATAAAGGCAAAGAACTGACTGAGGACGAATGGATTGCCGCCCTGGTTAAGCATCCCAAAATGCTGGAAAGGCCTATTGTAGTCAATGGCGACCAGGCTATTTTGGGCCGTCCACCGGAAAATGTGCAAAAGCTGCTCTGAAGCCCCCGGCTATTGTTTGTCCTTTGGCTTAAAATCCAGCGAGGCGGAGTTTACACAATAACGCTGGCCGGTAGGTTTGGGGCCATCGTTAAAGCGGTGCCCCAGGTGGCCGCCACATCGGGCACAAACAATTTCCTCGCGCACCATGCCCAGGGTACTGTCCATTACCACTTTTATGTTGTCTTCGGCCACCGGTTGCCAGAAACTGGGCCAGCCCGAGCCTGATTTATACTTGGTTTCTGAGCTGAAAAGCGCTTCGCCACAGGCAGCACAGTAGTAGGTGCCGGCCGCATTATTTTGCCAATATTTACCTGTAAAAGCCCGCTCGGTGCCCTTTTCGCGCAACACGTAGTATTCTTCGGGGCTTAGCTCGGCTTGCCATTCGGCCTCCGTCTTTTTTATGGGGAACTGCTCTTCTTTCATTTTTTTGTTTTGTGCCTGACAACCGGTGGCACCCATGATAAACAGTACCACCCCTAACATTTTCACCTTGTTCATAGTAACTTGTCATACGCAGAACAGGGCGGTAAGGATACAAATTTCTACTTTGTTTGCTTATTTTATGGTGATTTAAGCAATGCTTTTTTTAATTTGGTGCTTTTATACAGATTATGGCTTTAGTAACCCCTCTTTCACCCGATGCTGATGAAGACGTAGCCCGGTTGGCTAAGTTCTTTAACGAGACTTTGGGCTTTTGTCCCAACTCGGTACTCACCATGCAAATCAGGCCTGAGATAGCCAAAGCGTTTATTAAGTTGAATATGGCTGTTATGGCCAATAAAGGCCGGGTAACCAGCGACCTGAAGAGGTTGGTGGGCTATATGGCCAGCTTTACGGCCGGCTGCCGGTATTGTCAGGCGCACACGGCCCTGGCAGCCGAACGTTATGGGGCGGACGAAGAGAAAATAAACAACATCTGGGAATATAAAACCCATCCGGCCTTTAGTGCGGCCGAGCGGGCAGCCCTCGATTTTGCCGTAGCAGCCGCCAGCATTCCCAATGCGGTAGATGAAGAAATATCGGCCAATCTGCGCCAGCATTGGAATGAGGGGGAGATAGTAGAGTTGTTGGGGGTAATAGCCCTTTTTGGTTATCTTAACCGGTGGAACGACAGCATGGCCACAGAAATGGAGGAGGGGGCCGTAAAAACAGGAGAAAAATACCTGACGGGCCGCGGTTGGTCTGTAGGTAAACATCAATAAACATTTTTTAACCTTGAAATTCAGCGATTTTAACTTTAGCGAACCACTTATGCAGGGCCTTGATGCCATTGGGTTTGAGAAACCTACGGCTATCCAGGAACAGGCCATTCCACAAGTGTTGAATAAAAAAGACATCATTGGTTGTGCCCAAACGGGTACCGGAAAAACGGCTGCTTTCCTGCTGCCGGTAATTGAGGATATCCTGCGGCATGGTCACGTTGGCCTGGCGGCCCTGGTGATTGTACCCACGCGGGAGCTGGCCATTCAGATAGACCAGCAGGTAGAAGGCCTGGGTTATTTTACCGGGGTAACCTCGCTGGCCATTTACGGGGGCAAGGATGGGGTTTCCTTTGGCCAGGAAAAGCAGGCCCTCACCGAGGGTGCGGATATTGTAATTGCCACCCCCGGCCGGTTGATAGCCCACCTTAACCTGGGCTATGTTAATCTCGGCAAGTTGCGCTTCCTGATCCTCGATGAAGCCGACCGCATGCTCGATATGGGCTTTTCCGAAGATATTGAAATGATTGTGGGCTACCTGCCTGAAAAGCGCAATACCTTGTTGTTTTCGGCTACCATGCCGCCCAAGATCCGCAAGCTGGCCAAAGCGCTGCTCAATGACCCTGAGGAAATTAACATTGCCTTGTCTAAGCCGGCAGAAGGCGTAGTACAGGCAGCCTTTTTGGTTTATGAAGCCCAGAAACTGGGCCTTATGGTACATTTACTGAAGGCCAGGCCCTTAACCAGTGTGATTATCTTTTGCTCTACCCGTAAGTCGGTAACGGTGTTGGAGCGGGGGCTTAAGAAAGAAGGCATTAAGGTGGGGGCTATTAGTTCCGATCTCGACCAACAACACCGGGAGGAAGTGATGATCCAGTTTAAAAATGCAGAGTTGCATGTGTTGGTGGCTACCAATATTGTGGCCCGCGGCATTGATATTGTTGGGGTTGAACTGGTAGTTAATTATGATGTGCCCCGTGATGCCGAAGAATACGTACACCGCATTGGCCGTACGGCCAGGGCTGATGCTACCGGTATTGCCTTCACCTTTATCAGCGAGGAAGAACAGCGCGATTTTCATGATATCGAACAGTTGATTGGCATGGAAATCAAAAAAATTAAGGCCCCTTCACACCTGGGGCCGAGCCCGGATTATAATCCGCAAAAGAGGTCGGCCCGGAAGCCGCAGCATTTTCGTAAGCAACGGGGGAAACGATAGTGCCCGATAAATCATTGGGGCTTATCTGTTCTATCCGGGGATGGTGCCCTGCCCCGTGCTGTGACGGACTCATTAGGGTGAAAGTACCGGGATATCTTTAGCAGCCTCCCTGACGGGTGGCTAGGGTAAAAATAGCCCGACAATTTAGGCGGCATAACTGAAATATCCTGCACAAAAATTGGATTATTTTAAGTTATGGTATTGATAAGCCAACAAATTGCCGTTTAAAGGGTTTATTAACCATAAAAACGGCTTAAAAACCTGTTAAAC
>JALSJF010000078.1 GCA_026989505.1 Cyclobacteriaceae bacterium | reverse complement strand
CAATATTGTTGGTGGCAAAGACAATACGGTACTCGGCCAACGTCCAGTACCAACTCATAAGGTACACCAGGAGGGTATGCTTGTTTTCAAAATAGCGGTAAATGGAGCTTTCGGGCGAGCCGATTTTGTGCCCCAGCTTTTTGAACGTGAAGGCTTCAAAACCCAATTCGCAGATTAAGGTTATGCTGCCGGCAACGATGGCCTTGCCCAACTCAGTGGATTCCGGGTTTTTGTGGTAGAGTACCGGGTTAACATTGATTTGTACGTGCAGGTTCTCCATTAATTTTAATAATATTTAACGCAAATATAATAGTAATACTATTAAAAAAGCAAATAAAACTTTTAAAAAAGTGTAGAAAAGTTATCTGCCGGACAAAATCACCCGATAGTATAGGCTTGCAAGGTGCTGTATATCAATAGAATAGGATTGTGGTTTGCTGTGTTTCGGGTTGCCTATGCCGGGCGGATGGTGCGGTGCATTGTTTGCCGGGGTTATCCATTAGCGCCAGGGTACCCGGAGTTGTAGCCCTTGGCGCTAACGTGTGAGCTTACCTGGTAGTACAGTCTGTGGCGCCTTTAGCTGGCTGCGATGGCAACAATGATAATCTCCCGGGTTACGCTACCCTGGTCTGCTCATTGGCGAGGTGGGGGATAACATTAAATGTGGGCGGTTGCAGCAGGTGTTGCTTCACCGGGCACTGGTTTACCACATTTACAATGGCCGACTTATATTTTTCAGGAAAATGGGCCGGTAAATCAATATGGATGTCAATGTCGTGTACCTGGTTGGTAAACTGGTTGTAGTTCATCTTTTGCACAATTTTCACCCCTTCGGTTGACAGGCCGCGCTGCTGCATAAAGGCCTGCACAAATACCGCTGAACACATGCCGGCCGTAGCGAGGAAAATTAAAAAAGGTGATACCTCCATGGTAATTTCCTGGGGCCCGAGGTAGGGAACGATGCGGCCGTTTTCAAATTTGATGTCGATATTCATTTTGCCTGTTATTTTCGTTGAACATGGGGCAAAGATCAACGTCAAAATCATTAATTTCTGTAACCTTAATTACAGAAAAAGTCATCCTTAACACGGCTTAGGACATGGCGTTAATGTGATTGGTGAGATTAAATTAAATCAAAAATAACTTGCATTATCCAAAGATGATTTGTAACTTAACAAACCCCACAGTGGAATTATGCGCTTTCTGTTGTCAGTCATACTTCTCTCTTTAGTTGGCAGCCTCCCCGTTCTGGCCCAGCAAGACCCGCTCTATTCGCAGTATCATTTCAACCAGCAGGTAATCAATCCGGCCTACACGGGGATTAACGGCAATACCAATATCAGCGCTATTTCCCGCTTCCAGTGGATTGGCGACTTTAAGGGGGTGAGTGTTGACGGCAACCCGGTTACCAATTCGTTAACGGCCTCCACTTCGCTGGTGAATAATAAGGTGGGCCTTGGGGTGTTGTTTGTGCAGGACAAGCTGGGGGTGGCCAGTAATTTTGAAGCCCACCTTTCGGCTTCGTACCAGATTGCCTGGGGCGATAAGGTGTTTTCGTTTGGTTTGCAGGGCGGGATGATCAGCGTCAATTACAATTTCAACAACCTGGTCCTGCGTGATGTGGACGACCCGGCCTTTCAGGGAGGAGGGCTTACCGGCAGCAAGCCCAACTTCGGGGCGGGCGTGGCCCTGATGTCCGACCGCATGTTTATCGGTCTTTCTTCACCGCGGATGCTCAACAGCGAGTTTAGCGATGGCCTCACCACTGATTTGCGCTATAAGCGCCATTTCTATGGCTCCTTTGCTTATTTGTTGGACATCAACAGTGTTTTAAAGCTGAAACCCTCGGTATTGGTGCGTTATGTGGAAGGGGCCAGAGTGTCGTACGATGTCACCGGCATACTGATGATTAATAATGATATCTGGGCGGGGGCCTTTACCCGTAATTTTAAGACGGTGGGGTTGATGTTCCAGTTTGATTATAAGAATGCTTACCGGTTTGGCTACAATTTTGAGTTGCCGGTGGTAGAAGGGCTGGTGCAGTTTACCAGCCATGAGTTTTTGCTTAGTATAGACCTGGCGCTGTTTGGCGAACAGGACGTGTTTCAACGATATTTCTAAAATTTGTTAACCATGAAAAAATTTACCGGTCTTCTTTTTGGTATGTTAGGTGTTGTCATGACGGGACATGCCCAGACCTTACGCATTGCCAATAATAACCCTGCCCCTCCCACGGGGGTAAACGTTTATACGGGAACTACGGCTTTGCAGGATGCTATTACGGCCTCAGCGCCCGGGGACATTATTTATGTGGTACCGAGCACAGCCAGTTACGGGGATATTATTATTGATACAGCCCGTACTAACCTGACCATTTTCGGCATTGGCATAAGGCCACAACGCGATTTATCCGTGTTATCGAAAATTGGGCTTGTTACCATTGAAGCTTCTGGTGTACGCATATCAGGTATAGGGGAAATGGGAACTTTAAGGTTGGCTTCCTCGAACAACCCAACACCAAGCAATATCTTAATTGAAAACAATAGATTGCTTGATGGTATTCGTGCATATAGTATAAGTGGCTCTACTATTGGTAACCTGATTGTCCGGAATAATATATTTGTTTCATCCATTTTTTTTGTATTATATGATTATACCCCCAATGCTATAATAACAAATAACGTATTTATTGGCGGGGCAGGGATTATCGGTGGTCTTACCTGTACAAATGTCAGTTTATCATACAATATATTTGCCAACACAGGCGATGCCGATATCTTTGACAGGGTAGAAGGTTGCCTTTTTGAGCACAATATTTTTTATGGCGTGCGGGTTGATATAACCAATGTTGACAACCCCAGCTTTGGGTCGGGAAATACCTGGAATTATAACCTGGCCTATGGTAATTCGGTGGCTACATATAATGTTTTTGAAGTGGCACTTAAAGGCAATACCGGTGTTGGCAACCTTGAAAGCACCGGTCCGGGAAATTTAGACCCGCTGTTTGTAAACTTTCCCTTCACTACAGTCTGGGACCAATCTTATGATTTTTCATTACAAGCTGGTTCCCCGGCAATAGGAGCTGGGCAGAGTGGTCAGACTATTGGCCCCTCCGGTGGGGACCCCGCGTTTGACTTTGATGGTAACCTGTTGCCTTTTGTTCAGTCCATTACCCTGCCGGCCGTCATACCAGTGGGTAATGACTTGCCGGTGAATATTAAAGCCAAAGGAAACTAAAAAGGTTGCTGATGCTTAAACGGCTACTGGCTATACTTGCTTGCTCGGGGCTGGCCTGGGGTTATGTTCAGGCTCAAACCATAACTGCCGTAGAGTATTTTATTGACAACGACCCGGGGTTTGGGTTGGCCACCAGTGTGCCGGTTACCGCGGGTGCCAGTATTGATGTCAACTTTAATGCTTCTACGGCCGCCTTACCGGTCGGTTTTCATCTATTGGTCGTACGGGTACAAGATGCCAACGGCCTGTGGTCTATTATCAAAACCAAGTCGTTCTATGTTAGCCAAACTAATTTAAATGCTGTTGGCAATGTAATGGCCATGGAATACTATATTGATACTGACCCGGGGTTTGGATTGGCCACCAGTGTGGCGGTTACTACAGGGGCCAGCATTGATGTCAACTTTAATGCTTCTACGGCCGCCTTGCCGGTTGGTTTTCATAAACTGGTTGTACGGGTGCAGGATAATAATGGCCAATGGTCTGTAATCAAAACCAGGTCCTTCTATGTTAGCCAAACTAACTTGAATGCTGTTGCCAATGTGATAGCCATGGAGTATTTCATTGATACCGACCCGGGCGTTGGTAATGGTACGCTGTTATCCATCGGTGCCGGCAATGCCCTTGATCTGACTACGTCAATCCCTGCGGCTTCGCTGAGCCCCGGTTTTCATACACTCAGCCTCCGGGCAATGGATGAGTTTGGCTTCTGGAGTGTGGTAGCAAGCAAGTCGTTTTATGTGGATGCGTATGCGGCCGACAGCCTGGCCGGGTTTGAATATTTTTTCAATACCGACCCCGGGGTTGGGGCAGCTACCAATGTGCCTTTTGTGCCACCTGTGGACAGCCTGGACAGTACCTTTGTGTTGCCTACAAGCACCTTAGTTACCGGTTCCTATACTTTAGGGATACGTATGCAGAGCAAAAATGGTCTTTACGGGATAACCGATTTCTACAACATCACTCTGTGTGACGGGGCCACGGCCGGCTTGCTTAGCGATGTAGTATGTGTGGGCACGCCCACCACCTTTACCGATGCTTCTGCCAATGTGCTTACCGGGGATGTGTATAGCTGGGATTTTGATAATGATGGTGTAGAGGACGCCAATACGGCCGGCACCCAGGCGTTTACCTACCCGGCTGCG
>JALSJF010000077.1 GCA_026989505.1 Cyclobacteriaceae bacterium | reverse complement strand
GATGCCTTGATGCACGCTTTTTTGAGGGGGTGTTCATTTTTCCTTGCACTTTAGTTTACTAAATTTCAACAAAAACCCTCGCTTATGAAAATTAATAGCCGGTTTTATTGTTCTTCAGCAGACCCTATTATAGCCATGGATTTGCTTATTGGAGTGCTGGCAGCCGGTATGCCCATCCACAGCTTTATGGCTGCTATCGGCAAAAATTTTGCCCGGTTGCGCCATCAGGGCCAGCCTTCCGGGCTGTTATAGCCTTACTTTCCGGCACCGGCTAAATTATTTCTGTGTTATCTTTGACCGGCAAAACCTAGCCCTTAAGCCG
Organism: Cyclobacteriaceae bacterium; assembly: GCA_026989505.1. Lineage (GTDB taxonomy): Bacteria > Bacteroidota > Bacteroidia > Cytophagales > Cyclobacteriaceae > S012-113. The sequence continues at coordinate 4,079 of JALSJF010000077.1, read as the reverse complement.
ATGAAAACATTTTTAACCTTGCTCTTACCCTTTAGCGCTGCCGGCCTGCTGGCACAACCCCACACCCACCTGCCCGACCGGGCCATCGATTTTCCGGATGTGCCGGGTTATCTGACCCTGAAGGCCGACTTACATATGCATACAGTATTTTCCGATGGCAGTGTCTGGCCCGACATCCGGGTAGAGGAAGCCCTGCGCGACAGCTTAGACGTAATTGCCCTGACCGAGCACCTGGAGTACCAGCCTCATAAAGATGATATTCCCCATCCGGACCGCAACCGCGCCCATGAAATTGCCCTTAAACACGCGGCCAACAGCAACCTGATTGTTGTCAGGGGCTCTGAGATAACCCGTAGCATGCCGCCCGGTCACGCCAATGCTATTTTTATCAAAGACGCCAACAATATTTTAACCAAAGACCCGCTGGATGCCTTTAAAGAGGCGCACGCCCAGGGGGCCTTTATCTTCTGGAACCACCCCAACTGGATTGCCCAGAACCCTGATGGCATCGCCCGGCTGACAAAAATGCATGAAAAGCTACTGAAGAAAGGCTACCTGCACGGTATTGAAGTGGTCAACGAAACCACCTACTCTGTGGAGGCCTTGCAGATTGCCCTTGAGCACAACCTTACTATCCTTGGCACTTCGGATATCCATGGGTTAATTGACTGGCTTTATGAAGTTCCCAATGGCGGTCACCGGCCGGTGACCCTCGTTTTTGCCAAAGAAAAAACCGCTGAAAGTATTAAAGAAGCCTTGTTTGCCGGCCGTACCACGGTGTGGTTTAACAATACCCTTATCGGCCGCCAGGAAATGCTGGTGCCGCTGATTACAGCCTCGGTTACCGTTGCCGGGGCCGGATATATTGAAAGTCATAAAAGGCCATCGGAAGTGCTGGAAGTAGAGCTGGTTAATAATTCAGATGCCGGGTTTATCCTCTATAATAAATCGGGTTACACCTTTCATGCCCACGATGAAGTGGTCATGCTGGAGCCGCATTCGGTCACCCGGCTGATGGTGAAAACCCTGGCCCCCAAAAAAGAAATAGCCCTTACCTTTACCGTGCTGAACGCGGTGATAGCCCCCGAAACCCATCCGGATATAACCTGGCAGGTGGTGGTAAAGGAGTGAGGATTACGACTTGTTCTCCAGCAAGGCCTTGTATTTCCGGGCCTTGTTATACTCCGGGGTATTGCGGTAACCGGTAATGATTTTGTCGTATTGCTTTAAGGCTTTGTCTTTTTCCCCCAATAATTCATAGGCCAGTGCCGCCTTCATCAGATAGGTGGGGGTAAACTCTTTGGTGGGTTTGTGGGTAGCGGCCTTGTCGTAATATTTGGCGGCCTCGGCATACTCGTCTGCCTCCATGTGGGCATCGCCCAGCAGGCTGTAGGCGCGGGCCTGCAACAGGATATCATCTGACTCGAAGTCTTGCAGAAAAGGGATAGCGCTGGTATAACTGCCCTTGCGCATATAAATGGCGCCTACATAAAAATTGGCCAGGTTGCCGGCCTTGGTCGCCCCATACTCATCAATAATATCCAGGAACCCATAGCGGTTGCCATCGCCCCTGAGGGCCAGGTCGAGGCTATCTTGCTCAAAATAATAAACCGCCTGAAACATCTCGTCCTGCGCCAGCTCATTCTGGCCATCCATATAATATTTGTATAAAAACCCACCGGCAATAAGCAACGCTACAGCCCCAAATACCGACAGCATCAGGGTCTGGTGTTTTTCAATAAATTGCTCTGTTTTTGAAATCTGCTCCGCCAGGGCTTCCGGCTTTTCCAGCAAGTCGTGGGTTTTTATGTTTTTTTTATTTTTCTTCGCCATTCTCGTCAATTTTGGGCTGCAAATTTAGCAAAAATATTTTCAATCAATGCCTTATCCTTGCTCAAAGGGATAATTTTCCTGCACATAAACATAGTCAAAGGCATCTTCGGCTTTGGGAAATTCCGACTCCTCGGCAAACTTTACGCTGGCGGCCACAATATCCTTAATTTTATCATCAATTTTTTGCAAGTCATCCGCGGTAGCCATTTTTTGCCCGAGCAACACCGTCCGCACCTGCTCTATGGGGTCAAGTTTTTTATATTCGGCCACCTCTTCTTTGGTGCGGTATTTGGCCGGGTCCGACATCGAGTGGCCCTTATAGCGGTAGGTACGGAACTCCAGCAGGGTGGGGCCATCGCCTTTACGGGCACGGGCGGCCGCTTTGGTCACGGCCCGGTGCACATTCTCCACATTCATGGCATCCACCGCCTCGGCAGGCATCGCATAGGCCCGCCCCAGTTGCGATAAGTCGGTAACATTTGAAGTACGCGACACCGAAGTGCCCATGGCATAGCCATTGTTTTCAATTACAATGATCATGGGCAGCTTCATGGTCATGGCCAGGTTGAGCGCCTCATGAAAGGCCCCCTGGCGGGCAGCGCCATCGCCCAGGTAGGTGATGCACAGGTTATCGGTGCCTTTGTATTTTTCGGCAAAAGCTATGCCGGCCCCCAGCGGCACCTGGCCGCCTACAATACCATGGCCACCAAAAAAGTTATGCTCTTTATCAAACATGTGCATAGAGCCCCCGCGCCCTTTTGAGAGGCCGGTTTCTTTGGCAAACAGCTCGGCCATAACTTTACCGGGGTCGGAGCCCAGGGCCAGGGGATGGGCGTGGTCGCGGTAAGCGGTAATGTATTTGTCGCCATCCTGCAGGGCCGATACCGAGCCGGCCGCACAAGCCTCCTGGCCAATATATAAATGGCAAAACCCGCGGATCTTTTGCTGCCCGTACAACTGGCCGGCCTTTTCTTCAAACTTGCGCATCAGCATCATCTGCTCATACCAGGTAAGGTACGTTTCTTTACTGAAAGACGGTTTGGCGGGGCGTTTGGTGGTTCTTTTCGCGGTTGTTTTTGTTGCTGCCATTTAGATAGTAACTTTGGTTGGATTTTGAACTCGCGAAATTAGCTAATTAAGTTCTAATTACGGTAGTAAAGCCCTGAATTTTGCCGACACCTGCATGGTTTTCAATAGTTTATCGCTGTATAATTTTAAAAATATTGCCACGGCACAACTACAATTTGTGCCGGAAATAAACTGTATCGTGGGTAAAAATGGCATGGGTAAAACCACTATCCTTGATGCCCTGCACTACCTTTCGCTGGGCAAAAGTGCGATTAACCCGGTGGATTCGGCCAATATTGCCTATCATGAAAGCGCCTTCCACATCAAAGCCAAAATAAACCGGGCCGGCAGCCCCCATGAAGTACTGTGTGCCGTGCAAACCGGCAAAAAGAAAAGCCTGCAGGTAAACAAAAAAGAGTACGACCGGCTGAGCGGGCATGTGGGCTTTATGCCGGTAGTGATGATCAGCCCCAACGACAACAACCTGATTAACGAAGGCAACGAAGCACGCAGAAAGTTTTTTGACAGCACCATCAGCCAGCTTGACAAACCCTACCTGCAAAACCTGGTACGTTACCAAAAGGCCCTGAAGCAACGCAACGCCTTACTCAGGCAGTTCGGCCAGAACATGGAGGTTGACCCGGCACAACTGGCGCCCTATGATCATGAGTTGCTTACCCTGGGCGAAGAAATCTACCGGATGCGCGCAAAATTCCTGACAGGGTTCATCAAACGGTTCAACAAGTTTTATAAAAAGCTCAGCAATGCCCACGAGGTAGTAGCGGTGGCGTATGCCAGCGACTGGCAACAGGGCAATATTACCAACAAATTCAACCAGGCCATCAAACGCGACCTGGCCTTGCAGCGTACCACCGTAGGTATTCACCGCGATGTTTACCATTTTACTATTGCCGGTAAGCCGATTAAACGTTTTGGCTCCCAGGGCCAGCAAAAATCGTTGATTGTAGCCCTGAAAATTGCCCAGTTTGAGGCCTTCAGGAAAGCTACCCGGCTTACCCCGGTGCTGTTGCTGGACGACATTTTTGACAAACTGGATGATGAGCGGATGGGCATTTTACTGAAGATGGTTGGCGAGCACAGTTTCGGCCAAATTTTTCTTACCGATGCCCGCCCCGAAAGAACCAGGGCCATGTTGGCGGAAAATAAACTAAGTGCCC
>JALSJF010000076.1 GCA_026989505.1 Cyclobacteriaceae bacterium | reverse complement strand
CGCTGTGGTTGCATGGGGGGGAGTTTGCCGGGAAATTTTTACCGGCACCTGGCGTTATCCCAATCTGGGTATGATTAAAGGGCATATCTTCCCTGTTTGTTTTTGCCTAAGGCGTTGTCCTGGATTGAAATAAGCCCGGCCTTTAACCTGTTGGTGAAAGCAGAATGTTTTTCTGCTGAAATAAAGCCGCGCTTTAAAGCAAGCTCAGGTTAGAAGAGTCTTAGGGTTCCCTGAACCCATTTTATCGCTCGTTTCAAAATGTTTACATCTTCATCCATCATACCTATACTTGAGTTACATTGCCTACAAATCCACCCTCTTATTTTACCATCTTTATGAGAATGGTCAAGAATCACGTCATTTCTAAATTGTCTTACTATAGTATTTTCACAAACCGGGCAGAAAAAGGGTTCACCCATTGGTGGCATCGGATGAAGTTTCTCATATTCTAATCTGGCTTTTCTGGGTATAGGTTTTTTCCATTTTCTGCATTCCTTACATTCGCCTCTCCTGGAGACCTTGCCGGCAATACTTTTTTGATTTTTTTCAAATTCGAATATACTTTTACGTTTTTGGCACCTTCTGCATATTTTAGTTTCGTTATAGCATAAATCACAAAACTCACCTTGTGTGGCTTCGTTTTTATTACATTCCGTACACTTCATCTTGTTGAGTTAAGATTTGCGCGATTCTTTTTTGTGCTATATTAAAATAGTGTTTATCAATTTCGCACCCTAAGTAATACCTGTCTTCTGCTAAACACATTTTGGGAACAGTACCGCTACCCATCATCGGGTCAAAGACCAAGTCCCCAACATTGCTCCATGACAGTATATGATCTCTTGCCAGCTTTTCCGGAAAAATAGCTGGGTGCTCATATGCAAGATTATCACTTGAAGAATGCCCTTTTCCTATATTATACTCCCAAACATTAGTCCTCCTGCCGAATTCACCATAGCCACCTCTCTTTACTTTTAGTAAATCCCCATTTTGTAAACGCTTTGTTCCACTATCTCCATTCCTTGATTCTTTGTTTTTTCTATCTCTCAACAAGTTAATTGTTTTTGGGTGACCCTTGCTTAGAACAAACATATATTCAAATGATTGCCAGTACGTTTTGTTATTTCCTACGGCACCTCTGGGTGGCTTTAAGTAGATCATGGTGTCGAATAAGTTGAACCCACATTCTTTAAAAAAAAGAGCCTGACGGAAACTGTTTCCTGTTTCACTTCCCTTAATTGTCATATCTGCAACAATCCAAACAACCACCCCTCCTTCTCTCGTAATTCTAAAAAGCTCTTTTGCGATGCTCTCAAATGGGAATGAATAACCATTGTGTTTTGAATCCATTCCTTTAACGAAATTGTTGTAGGACCTTAGATCATCATATGGAGGGGAGGTAATTGTTAAGTCAACAAAATCACCAGGAATTCTTGACATAGTTTCTAAGCAATTTTCATTGTATAGGGTGTTTTTTGCAATGTGCTTTAACATAGAATATGCCGGCTTTGTTAATTCAAACATACAAAAAATATAGCGTTTATACATAGGTTGACTCTTTACATTAGTTAGATGGAATAGCAATGACTGCTATTCAGATAATTTATACCAATAGCACTTACTTTTGGGAACGCGATAGAAAAAATCTTTCCCTTTTCTCTCGTCAGGGTCAATATCTAATGCTTCCAAATATTATCTTGAAATCTATCCTTACTATTACACATCAAACGCACGGGCCTCCCTACAAACAATAATGTACCAAAATCCAAAGTATGTCTATTATACCCCGTTTATTGTTCCTTTTCTCAGCTATAATATCAATACCAAGGTCTTCGGACTTCTTTTCAATAATTCTGAATCCTATACTGGTAAGAAAATTTTTATCTTTTGAGACAGCCCAATTATCACTTCTTTAACCCGAAAAATTCTTGTGAATTTTTCGCCCACAGGGCCGATGAACTGCAAAATACTGTAATACAACATGTTATACACAAAATAAGCATAAACCAAAATTTAAGCATGACCCGAATTTGGGGCTAAAACATTTAGCATTCATCGGGGTTAGCCTCTGCTGAGTCGGAGTCTAAGGACCTGATGTAATTAAATGATAAACATCTGTTTATCATTTAATTTACGTCATTATTCACGACTTTCGTGATAAACCGGGTTAATAAGATTGCGTTACAAACCTATATGGCTCTCTTCTGTCGCTCAACTTTCTTAGTTTCACATTTGTATATTGTATCAAGCATGAATAAAATAAACGAGGGCTCCAGCCATTGGCCACCATAGCCCCGGCAAATCAACTAAGCTTTATATGCGAAAAGGTTAGTTGTCTTCCTTTACATGGCTAAAACTGGTACTCTTTATCCGGGTAACGTTAGCCCCGCCACGGTATTTTACGTCACTAACAAGGGAGGCATCAATGGTAAGGGTTTCGGTGGCATAAACCCGCGCTTTGGCCGCGCCACTGGTTTGCAGGTCAATATTTTTGGCGATAAAGTTGTAGGCAGCCAGCAGGGAGGCGGTGGCTACATCGGCTGTCAGGGTAACCCCGGTACCGGTTAAGTAAAGCTGCGATGCCCCGGAAAGTTTTATCCCGAGGGTGTGGATATCACCATCAAAATCAACATTAGAGGCGCCATCAAGCCTGATGTTAAGTTTATCTTCTTCAAAACCACTGATACTGCCGGTGGTAGCGCTTAGCAGGCGCACATCCGTCAGGTGGGGCATGATGATTTTTACTTTTACCTTGCGGTTATACGGGTGGAGGTCAACGTCTTTGTTGAGGGTGTAATTTACGGTCAGGCGGTTGCCATGTTGGCTTACTGCCGTATGGCGGATATATTTTGTGCTGCCATTGAGTACCACCCGGTATTTTTCACCCCGCACGATGTTGACCTCGTAAGGGCCGTCTATTTTCAGTTCGGCAAAATCCGTATAGGCATAAACAGAATCGTTTGGTTGCAGCCGCAGGTTTTCCTGGTAGCGTTCCTCATATTTATCCCGCCTCACTTCATTGGTGTGGGATACATCGGTGCAGGTGAGGCAATCCAGGCCGGTAGGATTGAACACCCAGGTATTGCCGATTATTTGCGAGGCGGTATAGCCCTGCCAGCCAAATGAGTAGTACACAATGTCATCAAAATTATGGCGCATGATAAATTTCTGGCCGTAGGGAATATACACGGTAATCATCAGCCGTTGGTTACGGAAACGGCTTACCTGGGAGAAATCGATGTTGGAATCAAAAATAAGGATGGAATCTTGCCGGGTAACCTGGTAGCTGATGTCTTTGGCCAGTTCCCGGGCGGCCCGGCCGGATGGCCCCCTGGCGGTGAATGTCTGTACCAGCTTTACTTTGTCGCCCTCGTAACCCCGCAGTTTAATCCGTACCGCACGAAACTCAGGATAGCCCCTGTCATTTACATCAAGTACCAATTGGCTGGCTTTGATGTCGTAATAGGTGGTTTCGCTATAGTCGGCCGAGGTTTGGAAGTCGTAGAGCAAAGGCGGCACGGTAAACCCCAGGCCGATTACCCCGAGTATCCAGAGGGCGAACAGGGTCCAGCCAACGGTGGCGCTGGGGATACGGCTTTTGGAGGCAATAGACAGGCCCAGGAACATAAGGGCCAGGGCAGGGATACCCACCACGAGGGTGGCAGCTATGAGGGCTACCGGAGAGATGGTTTCATTGAGAAGATCGAGGGGGAAACTGCCAAAGTGGATGGAGGCGTTGCCCAGGGCCAGGCCCAGGAAGGCCGCCACGGCCACCAGCACTGCGATCAGCAACGCCAGGCCAACCAGGGTAAACACCACCCCGGCCAGGATGCGGATAAAATCAACAAAAAAGCGCACTATCGGCCCCAGGGCTTTGGCCAGGCCGGTTAAAATGGTGGCAATCAAACGGAAAGGGAAAAGCAGTACTTTTACCAGGGCGCTTTCCTGAGGCGGGTTCTCGGTGGCTTCCTGTGATTCTTTGATGTTGGAATCAATATTCTCCAGGGTTACCGGCTCGCCCTTCATCTGCACCTTGTCGGTGATGGTGCGGGCCTCCGGCAGGATCATCCACAGCACAAGGTAGGCTATGACCCCCGAACCGCCTACAAAAATGGACAATACAAATAATATCCTGATAAGGGTGACATCGATACCAAAATAGGCAGCCACGCCATTGGCTACCCCGCCAATAACCCGGCCTTGCGGGTTGCGGTACATTTTTTTGAGCTTTTTGTCTTCTTCCAGGTTGTTGGCAGCAGGCACGACAATCCATAACACAATATAGGCCAGAATAGCGAGGGAACTAACCAACGAAGTGACGAAGAAATCAAAGAGCAGGGCAATAAAGATAAGCCTGATCCACAACGGGTCAACGGCAAAATAATGGGCAATACCTGCGGCCACACCGCCCAGGAGCCTGCGTCTTTTATCGCGGTAGAGTTTTTTGGGGGGGGCT
>JALSJF010000075.1 GCA_026989505.1 Cyclobacteriaceae bacterium | reverse complement strand
CTGTGGGGCTGGATAATTGACAACCTGGAAATCCAGGGGCCCACCACAGGTATTGAAAATAATTTTCCGGGCAGGATAGAAATCTATCCTAATCCGGCCAAAGGCGGCCGGGTTACCCTGGCCGGCAACGTGCAGGGCAACAGGTCACAGGTGGTGGTGACCGATCTGCTGGGTAAAATAGTACACCGGCAAGAAGTTGTTATCAAAAACAATACCCTCAATAAAACCCTGGACCTGTCGCAGTTGAAAACCGGTATCTACCTGATATCGCTAACCACCGACAGGGGCATTTACACCTCCAGGGTAGTCGTAGAGTAGGTGGCCAACAAGCAATATCAGGCGTTTACCCCTGCCCAGCTTGCCCTGCATAATGGTACCGACAAACCCGAAGTGTGGGTGGCCTATAAAGGTTATATCTATGATGTCAGCCGGTCACGCTTATGGCGGCATGGCCGGCACTATGAACATTGGGCCGGGCAAGACCTCACCCATGAACTAAAAGACGCCCCGCATACCCATAAAGTCTTCGAAAAGTTTACAATTGTTGGTAAGATTGCCAGGAAATAGCCGCAACAGAGAAAAAAATAATTGGTAATTGTAAATTTTTGGTAGGAGTTCTGCCCCTTAACCTGTTCTATAGGTGAATTAAATTTTAAAAATGAAAATTATGAAAATCATGAAAGCAAAAAGTACAAAAGTACTCTTACTCTTCTGTATTGTCGGGCTCGGTTCTGTTCTCTTAACTGGTTGTAAAAAGGAACTTTTTGCCACCATTACCATTACGGCTACAGGCAGTGATCTTGATGGGGATGTAACCGGAGATGGGGGAAGCACTTCACAGACCTATACGTGGAATAATCCCCAGACAACCGCCAACTGGAACAAGGATATTACTTCTTCTGCTGGTGGGAGTTTCCGGTTAGTAATTAAAGATGCCGATGGGGCCATTGTTCTTGACAATACCTTGACAAAGGGCGTTGGTGATGACTCTGCCTCAGGTGTTACAAATGCCGGAACGGTTGGTGATTGGCAAGTTACTGTTACCTTAACTGATTTTAATGGTGATGGTTCTTTTTCCATAAGTCCGGGAAACTAAAGAAAAGCCAAAACTATGCTTCCCTTAACACATAAATAAACATGCCCGATTAGGTTGTTCAACAACTTTTGTATTATAATTGGCATTATACACTGTGGACAGGGTCGTCCTGGGACGGCCCTGTTACTCTTTTTATGTGAGGTTCATGATCATCATTGCAGACAGCGGCTCTACCAAAACCGCCTGGCGACTGCTGGCCGGGCCTGGCCAAATTGAACAAGGGCAAACTATTGGCCTGAACCCCCATCGGGTATCTGCGGATGACTTTACCACCGCGCTACAGGAAACCGGTATTGGCGCCTGGAATCACCTACCCATTACCAAAGTATATTTTTACAGTGCCGGCATAACCAATATCCGCATGCAGGAAAAGGTTATGGCATGGCTTCAGCCATGGTTTGCCAAGGCGGCAATAATAACCGCCTCCGATCTTCTTGGGGCTGCCCGGGCCGCTTACCACCATGGCCAGGGCATAATTGGTATTCTTGGCACCGGGAGCAACAGTGGCTACTATAACGGCCATGAAATTTCACCCCGTATTCCTGCCCTGGGCTATTTGCTGGGTGACGAAGGCAGCGGCAACGCCCTGGGAAAACGTTTGGCTACTGCCTACCTGCGCCATAGCCTGCCCGAAAGCCTGACCGCTGAATTTGAAGCATTCTACCCGGAGCATGACCATCTGCTAAATAACCTTTATGCCACTGCACAACCTGGCCGGCTCCTGGCCTCCCTGGTGCCCTTTCTGCGGCAAAACCTACAACACCAATACATTGCCGCCCTCGTCAGGGAAGAATTCAACCGTTATTTTCGCCTCCTGCAAACCTATGCGCAAAGACCAGTGGCCCTGGCCGGATCGGTAGCCTATTACTTTCAGGAAATAATCCGGGAAGTGGCCCCCCTGCATCAGGTGGATGTGGTAAAAATTATCAAATCACCAATTGACGATCTGGTTGTATTTCATCAGCAGGAGTTGTAATCCCGGTGCCCTACCGGGCAAATTTTTTATCCAGCAGAGCCATAAACTCCTTCACCTGTGGGGCATTGGCCTTCCAAATATTATGTTTCAGGTAATTATTCTGCACAAACGACACAGCCGCTTCTTTGGAATCACAGGCTTCGAGAAAGTCAAGCACTTTAAAGAAATCCTCCTGGCTGCCATCAAACAGGTCGTTGATAAACATGAATTTCTGATTAATTGACAACATCGATTTCAACGAATCGGCCGGTTGGTTGCTTTTCAGCTTATCGGCTACTGTTTCGTAACTGCTTTCTCCAAAACGGGCATTCAACGTAGCTGTATCATTGGCCTCTTCTTCATCTTCATCGCCAAATCCCGGCACTACCGGCACTAAGGGAGCCGTTTTTTTTTCTTCCGCATAAAACCCGTCTGCCGTAACAGGCTCCAAAGCAGCAAACAAGGACAACGTTCCCTCTATAGATTGTGGCGCCTCCTGCATGATTTCAAATACTTCGGTCAGTAATTTATCAGGGTCATGCAGCAGCTCAGGGTTGGCTGCGAGTTTGGCTAAAATACCTGCCAGTACCCCCTGGTTGATCTTAACAAATTTTTGCATCCCCTGAAGCTGCGCCACCGACACCCCTTCGATCATCAGCAGATCTTTATAATAACTATAGGGCGACAACAGCAACAACAGGGTATCCTGCACCGCCCCCACCAGTAAGGGCTCAAAATGTGGCCGGTCAAGCAAAATATGCTGTGATAACACATTCATCAATTTCTGTAGCCCTGCTTTTACCGGCCCCGCTTCGTAATCAAAATAAGGGCTTTTAAGTTTTTCGGCTTCCCTGCCCCAGGATTGATAAATGGTATTTAACACAAACAGCCCTGTTTGTTTAACCGGCAGGCTTAAAATGTCCGCCCCGGTTATCTTGCCCTTGCCGGCAAACAACTGCTCACATAATTTGGCTGCATAAGTTCCGGCATATGCCTCAATTGCCTTTAAATTGAGTTTGCTCTCCATAGCTATATTTTGTTCCTTTGTGTAATGCAAATATGCAAAATTCGACACCAACATGGGGCCTTACCGGATAGATTCGGCCCACTCGGCCAACGCCAGTTTGTGGTAAATCTTATTCTGTCTTTCGCCTAAATTTTTCTCCGGATAATGTTTATCGAACCCCAGATAGCTAAACGCAAAGGAACCAGTGCCGGTTGGATAGAGGTAATATGCGGCTCCATGTTTTCCGGCAAAACCGAAGAACTTATCCGCAGGCTGAACCGCGCAAAGCTGGCAAAGCAAAGCCTGGAAATATTTAAGCCGGCCATCGATACCAGATACCATGAAACTGACGTTGTATCCCATGACGAGAACGCTATCCGCTCAACCCCGGTGCAGTTTGCCCATGATATCCTCTTGCTGGCCGGCAACAGTGATGTTATCGGGATTGACGAAGCGCAGTTTTTTGACGACAGCCTGCCGGAAGTGTGCCAGCAACTGGCCGCCCAGGGCAAAAGAGTAATTATAGCCGGCTTGGATATGGACTTTGCCGGTAAACCGTTTGGCCCTATGCCCAACTTAATGGCTATGGCCGAATTTGTGACCAAGGTGCATGCTATTTGCATGCAGTGCGGGGCGTTGGCCTCTTACTCCTACCGGTTGTCGGCAGAGAAGGCAAAGGTTATGTTAGGTGAAAAAACAGCGTATGAAGCCCGATGCAGAAGTTGCTTTATGGAAGGGATGGCAGAGGATGAATAGCCGGCTGGTATTTTGTTTAGGCTGGATTATCAGTATAACCGCCTATGCCCAGCAGGATATCCCCGTAGGCACCTGGCGCAGCCATAACTCTTACAACTCGCTGGTCGCTATCAGCAATAGCAGCACCACCATTTACGCAGCCGGCAGCAATGCCCTCTTTACCTTTACCCCTGGCAGCAATGAACTTACCCAAATTACCGGCCTTACGGGGCTAAGTGATGTGGATATTGCCACCATGGGGTATAATGTTAATCAGGAAGCGCTGGTCATTGCTTATAAAAATGGTAATATCGATATCCTGCAGAACAGCAAAATCAGCAACTTTACCGATCTTTTACGGGCCGAAATCAGTGGCGCAAAAAAAGTGAACCATATTTACAATTATCAACAATACAGTTACCTGAGTACGGATTTCGGGGTACTGATTATTGACCTGGCTACCCGGCAGGTAAAAGACACGTATTTTGAACTGGGCCCCCAGGGGGAAACCATCGCCATCTATGGCGCAGTAATTGCCAATGATTCGCTCTACCTCGCACACGAACTGGGGGTCATGCGCGGCAGCCTGCAGGATAACCTGAAGGATTTTAACCAGTGGCTACGGTTTGGCCCTGCCGATAACCTGCCCGCAACCACGGCAAAACTTATTCTGGCAACACCCTACGGCCTGCTGGCCGCATTTGATAATGCCGGGGTATTCGCCTACAAGGGTACGGGGTGGGCCAGCCTCAACTTGCTAACCCAGGAGGTGTTTCGCCACGGTGCCCAGAACGGTAACAATACCCTGCTAACGACAACCACGGGGGTTTACCACTATGATGGCAACACGCTGCTTCCCCTGAACAGCAGCATTGGCGAACAACCGGCAGCCGCCCTGTACTTTGGCGGCACACCCTGGCTGGCCGATGCCAAAAACGGGCTGATTGACTTCAACCAGAACATGGCCATTTACCCCAATGGCCCTTACAGCAATGAAATTGTTAAACTCTATACCTACGGCAACAAGATCATAGCCATGCCCCGGGCACACAATAATGCCTGGCAGCCGTTGCGGGGCAACCTGGGCTACTTTCAGTTCTCGGCCGGGGAATGGCAGAATTTTAACAGTACTGGCTACCCTCATACCGAAATGATCCCCGAATTTGCGGATATTACCGGAGCTGCTTACCTCCCGGCAACCAATACGTTGTTTCTGAGCTCTTTTGGCTATGGTTTGTTAAAAATCGATGACCAGGGCACCACCCTCCTCGATGAAACCAACAGCCCGCTGGTCAACGCCTCTCCACCAGCCAGAAATGTCCTGGTAACGGCCATCAGCGCCAACGGCAACGAGGTAGCCGCCATAAATTTTTCCGCTACCCCCGCATTGCACCTTTATGATAATAGCGGTAAGGGCTGGCTGTCGTTTACCCCGGCACAGCAGGCGCCATTTGCCGACCAGATAATCAGCCTGGGCAATGGCACTTATTGGCTGCGTATTGCCAGCACATTTGGCGGAGGCATTGTGGTTTACGATGCCATCAACAACCGCAGCACCTATCTTACCCGGGCGGCCGGTGCAGGCGACCTGCCAGACAACAAGGTGTACGACATGGCCCTCGACAGGGAAGGAAAGATGTGGGTGGCTACAGCAAAAGGCGTGGTTTTTTACTATAATGCCGCCTACCTCTTAGACGACATTATGGATCCTGTTGCCCCTATATTTGACGGGCAGATTTTATTTAAAGACGAAAAAATAACCGCCCTGGCCGTAGATGGCGGTAACAGGATATGGATGGGCACTACCTCGGGGGCCTGGCTGTTTGCCAATGACGGCCAGGAAGAAGAAGCACACTTTACCGCTGAAGATGGCTTGCTGCCAACCAACGATATCTTAGATATTGAAATTAACCAGCAAAACGGAGAGGTGTTTTTCGCCACCCGCTATGGGCTGGTTTCTTACCGGGGTACTTCTACTACGGCCGGACAATTACCGGAGGTGAAGATATTCCCTAATCCGGTGCTGACGACCCGGGATGACATAGTAACCCTTGAGGGCGTACCCGACAATGCTGATCTCTGGATTACCGATGCCTCCGGCCGGCTGGTATATAAAACCCGGGCCAACGGCAATACCGCCATTTGGTCGGGCATAGCCGGCAATACCTCATTGTCATCAGGAGTGTATTTTGTGTTTATTGCCAGTGAAGACGGCAGCGAAAAACAAATCGGTAAAATAGCCATTATCAACTAAGATGCTGATTACTACCCGAGGCATTGTTTTCAGGTTCACCAAATACCGTGAGACCTCTATTATTACCAATATCTATACCGAAGAACTGGGCTTAAACAGTTATATCGTCAATGGGGTAAGGTCGGCAAAAGGGAAGTTTAAGATTGGTTATTTTGAACCGCTTAACCTGGTTGAACTCACCGCCTACCACAAGCCCGGCCGGGATATTGAACGGCTCACAGAGATCAAAACGGGGCATCCCTTGCATAGCATCCGCCAGGATATGCATAAATCGGCTATCAGCCTGTTTATGGCCGAAATACTGAATAAATGCATTGTTGAGCGGCACAAAAACGAAGCGTTGTTTGCTTTTTTATATGCAGCTATCATGGCCCTGGAAAAAACCCCGCCAAATAACAGCTTTCACCTGCAATTTCTGCTTAAGCTCACAGCACACCTCGGCTTCGGTATTTATCATCCCGAAGTGTTTATCAGTAAGGTAACCAATCCCGGCTTCTACCACCACCCGGAGAATTCACGCCTGTTGCAGCATTTGCTGGAAGGCAGCCTTGAGGATGTGCCGGCCGTTACCGCAGGCCAGCGGCAAGCCATCCTTACCGATATCCTGCACTATTACCAAACACAAATAGAAATGCCTCCCCTAAAATCCCTGGCCGTATTACAAAGTGTGTTTAGCTAACCCTCCACAAAAAACTATTTAAGGGCAGAGCAAGTAAGTTTAGAATAATTTTAGCAACTTTATGGGGCCATCACCCTGGCGAAACCTGGTTAACCTTGACCATCAAACAAGTTAGATATTACATTTTCCTGAAGGATGTATTTATCCTGGCAATAACAGCATTTGGTGGGCCCCAGGCGCATATTGCCCTTTTTATAGAAAAACTTGTAGATAAACGGGGCTACCTCAATGAAAAGGAGTTGATGGAGTTGAATGCCCTCTGTCAGATCCTGCCCGGGCCAACCTCCACCCAAACCATTACCGCTATTGGCTTTCGGGTGGGGGGCATTCCTTTGGCCTATCTTTCGCTGTTGATCTGGTGTATTCCGGCTGTAACCATTATGATATTCCTGGCTTTAGGGTTTACTTTTCTGGGTAGTCAAAGCATCTTTATTGATATGACCCATTACATCCAGCCCATGGCGGTGGGCTTTATTGCTTATGCCGGCTATAAAATAAGCATAGCCGTCATTGATTCAAAATCAGGCGTGCTGGTAATGGTGCTATCGGCCATTATCTCTTATTTGTATGCTTCGCCCTACCTGTTCCCGGTGCTGCTTATTCTGGGCGGACTAACGACCGCCATAAAATACAAACGGCAACCCATTGTTGAAAAAACCGAACCCCTGCGCATAAAATGGGATGGCTTTTTTTTGTGGGCCGGCATTTTGTTGCTGGCCGGAGTGCTGGCTACGGTAACCAACGTGGCGCCAATAAAATTGTTTGAAAACTTCTACCGTAATGGCAGCATGATTTTTGGTGGCGGGCAAGTACTTATCCCTTTGCTTTATACCGAATTTGTGGAATTTAAACATTTTCTCAGTTCATCGGAATTTTTGTCGGGTTATGGCTTTGCCCAGGCTGTACCGGGCCCGGTCTTTTCCTTTAGTGCCTTCATTGGTTCACTCTCAATGCGGGAGTACGGCACCCTGGGAAAAATCCTGGGCGGCTTGAGTGCCGCAGCCGGCATATTTTTGCCCGGCACTTTTCTTATTTTCTTTGTTTACCGGTTTTGGCAAGGGCTCAAACGTTACCGTATTGTCAGGGCCTCACTGGAGGGGATTACGGCCGCCAGTTCCGGTATGGTGGTAGCAGCCGCGTTGCTATTATTTAGCCCCCTGCCGATGCATTGGTATAACCCCACCATTGTTATCGGCACGTTTGCCTTGTTGCAGTTCAGCAAAATACCGGCCCCCTTTATTATTTTGGGCGGCTTGCTGCTGGGGGTGGTGTTTTAGGCCGGGGGAAGCCAGGTCAGGGAAGCCTGACTATCCTGCACTACTAACCGATATTCACCGCCCATTACTACCGGCATGTTTTGCGGTTCATGACCAAGGGCAAAACCAAAACCTACCGGGTAAGAAAATTGTCCGGTAATCTCTAATATCACTTCCTGCCAGGGAATACCAAAGGGTGCATCGCCATCATCAATAGCGGTAAAATGCCCCAGCACTAAGCCGGCCAGATTGGTTAATTTCCCAGCCCGCAAAAGCTGGTGTAACATGCGGTCAAGGCGGTACGTCTTCTCGCCTATCTCCTCTATAAACAATACCTTGCCCGCGGTTTCTATCTCATTGGCTGTACCCAGCGAATCCACCAACAACGATAAGTTGCCCCCCGTTATAGGACCATGGCCACTTCCTGCTCTCCCGCCCTTCCCTAAGATATCCGGAACAGGCTGGCCAAACAGCAGTTTTCGCAAGGCTGCAGAAGATACTTCATATTCCGGGCGGCCCAAGCTAGTACCCATTGGCCCATGTACACTGGCTAACGAAAGTTTTTGCAGGTACAAGTGCAAGGCCGTGATATCGCTAAACCCGACAATCCATTTTGGCTGTTGGGTCATCAGGGTAAAATCTATCTGGTCTAAGATACGGGTAACCCCATACCCTCCACGGGCGCAAAAAACAGCCTTTATGCCGGGGTCATCAAGGGCCCATTGCAGGTCCTCCAGCCGGGCAGCATCGGTACCGGCAAAGGTATTATGCCGAGCATAAACATGGCGGCCAGGCACTACCGCCAACCCCCAGGAGGTAGCCTCTTCAACTGCTTTAGCTATACTACCGGGCACCAATTTTCCGGCCGGGGCCACCAGGGCAATGCTGTCGCCTTGTTTAAGTTGCGGGGGATAAACCATGGGCAAGTAAATTTAGCCAATCTTTTTCAGGGAAAATAAAAAAGGCCACTTCATTAAGAAGCAGCCTCACTAAATATTTACATCGGAGGTTAGTTCGAAGGTGGCTCGATACCCATTTTCTTTAGCACCTTATTGGAAATGTCGTAGGCAGGATCGGTGTAGAACAGTATCTCCAATCCGGCTTGCGGTACCCCAATATTAAAGATGTGGGTATAGCCTTCTTCGGCAACCACGGCATCGAGGGCCTCCCCTACCCGTTTGTTAATCGGGCCCATTAATTCGGCCTGTTTGGTTTCTAATTTGGTTTGGGCCATGGTGGCAAAACTTTGCAATTCCTCTTCCAAGTCGGCTATTTCCCGCTCCAGTTGCTGGCGGTCTCCCAGGGTCATTGAGGGGCCTTCCGTCTGGTATTTTACCACCTTTTGCTGGTATTGCTGTTGTTTGGCCTCCCCTTGCTTTTGCAACTGCGTTTGCAAAGCACTAAGGGTAGATTGAATGGATTTAATTTCAGGCATAGCCGCCAGGACATAGTCCATATTCAACGAACCTATTTTTTGTGGCTTTTGCTCCTGGGCAAAGGCGGAACCGGCAGCAAAAGTAACTGCTGCCAGAATAACTAAGAATTTGTACTTCATATCAAATTGTTTCATTTACTACTTACTTATTTATCAATTAAAATCATCTACAACATCATTGGGGTCACCCAGTTCCAGTTCTTCCAGCACATAATCGGTATAATCATGGATAGGGTCGGTATAAATCATCACCAGTTCCCCTGATTTATCGAATATAATGGCCAGTTTATGCTTTCTGGCTACCTTCTCCACCGCTTCATACACTTTATCCTGTACCGGCTTGATAAGCTCCTTTTTTTTCAGAAAAAACAAACCCTCCACGCCAAATACTTTTTTTTGGTACTCCTTCAGAAACGCCTCTTTCTTTTTAATCGTGTTCAGTCGCTCCTCCTTCATTTCCGGGGTAAGCAATACTTCTTCGGCTTTCAAGGCGGCATACATATCAAATATATCTTTTTGCATTCCTTCTATTTCCTGTTGCCAGGCCACCGACAATTTGTCGATTTCAGCCTTGGCTTCAGCATATTCAGGCATTTTATTCAGGATAAAATTAGTGTTTACATAGCCGAATTTTTGTGCCTGTACCGGACTATACCACAAACTTATTGCCAAAAATGTCAACAATAGCCTTAGCCCACTAAAATATCCTGCATATTTTTTCATGAATCCCCTACCTGAGTTGCTGACCTATTGTAAAATGGAATTGCCAACCACTGGGAGCAAACGCATCCGGCAGGTTGTCAAACCCATAGCCCCAATTCAGGCCAATGAGCCCAAAAGCCGGCATAAACAGCCTGGCGCCAAAGCCGGCAGACTTATACACCTGAAAAGGATTAAACTGGCGGTAATTATCCCAGTTATTTCCTGCTTCACCGAATACAAACATATATATTGTGGCGGCCGCCCCGGTGGTTACCGGGTAGCGTATCTCCATGGAATATTTACTGTAAATTGTACCTCCTTCTAACCCCTGGTAATTGGGGTTATATTGCTCATCTGGCCTGATAGATAAGTTTTCATAGCCACGTAATCCAATAATATCGGTACCCAGAATAAAATTCTGTCCGGCAAGTCCATCCCCTCCTACCTGGAAGCGCTCAAACGGGCCAACCTCAAGAATATCCGGTGAATACGTATTCATAAAGCCAAAATGTATCCGGGTTTCCAGTACCAGTTTGCCCACCAGGCTAATATAATGTTTGGCATCAAACATATACTTGGTGTACTCTACCCATTTATACTTCTCTGCCGGTGCGGCTTCAGCATAATCAATGTTGCTCCACAGGGAATAAGGTGGTGTCAGGCTGGCCGAGAGCGACACAGTAGAGCCACTAGACGGATAGGTGGGGTTATCCACACTGCTGCGGGCAAGGGTAAAATTCAACAAGAAGGTATTGGCATCCCCGGTAGTAAATTGCACTGTATTTAACCCGAAAGCATAGTTTTCCAGTTGATATACTTTATAGGTCAGCGATGTGCTCAGGGTAAAATAGTTGTCGGGCCATTGAAGGCGCTTGCCAATACCTACTGTAGCCGAGTGTACCTTAAATGAGCCCGGTGGCTGGCCAAACCGCGGGTCATTGTTTTGGATTGAGCTATTCAGGCTAAAAGTAAAAGAGGTTGGTTTCTTGCCCCCCAACCATGGCTCCGAGAACATCAGGGTATAACTCTGAAACTGCCGCCCGTTGGCCTGTGCCCGGATTGACAATCTCTGCCCGTCACCCACCGGCAATGGCCGCCATTTATCAAAATGAGGGATATTGCGCAGTGAAAAATTGTTGAATGTAAGGCCAACCGTACCAACAAAACCATAAAAACCACCCCAGCCACCGGAAAGTTCAATCTGGTCACTAGGCTTTTCTACCAGCTTATATTCAATATCTACCGTATTATCAACCGGGTTGGGAATAGGGTTAATTTCTATTTGCTCCGGGTCAAAATACCCCAGTTGGGCTAATTGTTGCTGATCGCGGATAATGTTGGTGCGGCTGAACTTTTGCCCCGGCAGGGTGCGCAGTTCCCTTCTGATTACGTGTTCGTTGGTACGGTCGTTACCGCTGATAATCACATTATTAATAGTGGCCTGCGCCCCTTCAAAAATACGCATTTCAATATCAATAGAATCGCCAACAATGGCTACTTCCACAGGCCGGATATTAAAAAACAGGTAGCCGTCATCCATATACAAGCCGGTAATATCCGTACCTTGCGGGTTCATGCTCAGGCGGGTATTAAGTTCCTCCATATCATAAACATCCCCCTTCTTTATCCCCAGGATTTTAGCTAACTGTTCATCCGTATATACATAATTACCTTTCCAGCTAATATTCCTGAAATAGTATTTCCGGCCTTCGTTAATCCTGATATCGATACTAATCGAGCTTTCGGCTGTCCGGTAGATCGAATCGGAAACCACTACGGCATCACGAAAACCCTTGGCGTTCATGTAGGCAATCAAAGAAGCCTTGTCTTCTTTAAAGTCGGCCGCAATAAATTTTGAAGACTTAAAAATATTAAGATTTACATGGCGGGAAATATAATCGGCAAACACGCCATCGGTCATGTCCTTGCTTTCGGTAAGGAACGACTTCAGGTTAAGATGAAAGACACGGTAGAGGATATCACTCATCAAGGAAAAACGCAAACGCTCTTTGGTGTTCTTCATCTTCTTTTTCATCTTCTGCTCGGTAATCAGGTCGGCCCCGATGATATTGATGCGGTCGATTTTTACTTTAGCCTTTTTGTTTACCTTGATATGCACCCGCACATGGTTAGACAAGATGGTATCCGGTTCCTGGGTCATTTGTACCTCACAGTTCAGGAAGCCTTTATCAATAAAATGCTGCTTTACCGTATTTTCGGCATTCTTGAGTATGGCATCGGTAAGCACCTTGCCCCGGTAAAGCGCCAAAGCATCAGACAGGTCGGATTTCTGGGTTTTATTAACCCCCGAAAACTCAAACTTTGACATTTGCGGCCTCTCTTTTAAGACAATCACCAGGTAAATTTTGCCGTCCTCAATTTTCTCATGGTAAATGGAGGCATCGGCTACCAGGCCGTGTTTCCACAACTTCTTGATAGCCTGGCTTATGTCTTCCCCGGGAACTTTTATCCGGTCGCCAACTTTCAGGCCGGTAAGTGAAATAAGCGTATTTCCATCCAGGTATTGGGTACCTTCTACCCGGATACCGCCAATTTCAAACTCATTGATTCTGCCGTACTCCACCGCATTGCCATCCTGCGCCCGTCCTTTAACCGCCAGGGTTAAAAACAAAGCCAGTAAAACATACTGTAAAGCGTTTATGGTACCTCGTTTAAACTTGCTCACTAATCTTGCCAAATCTACGTTCTCGTGTCTGATATGAATCTAAAGCTTCTTTTAAATGTTTTTTTCTGAAATCAGGCCAAAGCACCCCGGTAAAATAAAGTTCGGTATAGGCCAATTGCCATAAAAGAAAATTACTCACCCGCAATTCGCCACTGGTACGGATGAGCAGTTCGGGGTCGGGCATATCGCGGGTAACCAGGTACTTGCCAAATTCTTCTTCGGATAACCCATTTAAACCGGCCTTGCCCGTGGTCACGTCATTAACATATTTTTTCACGGCCGACAGAATATCCCAACGGCCGCTGTAATTAAGCGCCAGGGTTAGAACCAAACCGGTATTTTTTGCTGTTTCTTTAATGGTATCCTTTAGTTCTCTATTACAACTTGCCGGCAGACCGTCAATATCACCAATGGCATTCAACTGCACATTATTCTCCATTAAGGTGCTTAGTTCTTTACGCAATGACGACACCAATAGTTCCATCAAAGCATCCACCTCCTGTTGTGGCCGGGCCCAGTTCTCGGTAGAAAAGGCATATAAGGTCAAAAACTCTACCCCTATTTCTGCGCAGCCCTCGGTAATCTCCCGCACCGATTTGGTAGCACTACGATGACCAAAAATGCGGGCAGCGCCCCGTTTCTTTGCCCACCGGCCATTACCATCCATTATAACGGCAATATGCCGGGGTAAAGTATATGAGCTGTCTATTTCTAACATTTTATGAACCTGCCTCAAATCAGTGTGCAAAAATATTCTAATTTATTGAAAATAAGGCAGCAGGAAGGAAGTTATTATCGTCTGAAGCCCTGTTTTAGCGGCAAGGTAGGACAGGTAACCTTATAGATAATTTTGGTTATGGTAATGCCTATGTAATAATAATTATCGTTATCGTATTTATTACCATATTGGTAGTTCTTATTAAACACATCGCCTTCGGATATGTTATCCAGATAATCAAAAAATAAAATACGGGCGCCAAATTCTATCCCCACCGCCCACTGCTTCACCGGCTGGTACTTAAACCCAATCCCCAGCGGTACCGCCAATTGTACCGTGCTATACGTAGCGTTCCTGTCCCGCTGGCCAATCATACCAAAAACACCGATACCCCCATGGAAGTAAGGCGACCAGTTGACCACCGCCCTTTTGCTCTTATAATCAAGAAAGTAGTATTCAAAACCACCTGCAAACTCCGAGACAAAAATACTGAAGGAAGAGGCCCTGGCGGTAGCAAAAGGATCTACCGGCTTGTTCCTATCATTACCCTTAACATTACCCCCGGTATAGGTTGCCCGCAAGCTTATATGGTCATTAAGGTTAGTCCGCAGTAAAACCATACCGGCAAAACCGGTATTGGAGACAACCCAATTGCGGGCTAAATCCCCGGTATAATACATGGCCCCGAGTGAAAAGCCAATTTCATTTTTTTGCGCCCTGGCCTGGCAGGCGGAGGTTACCATAATAACCGTCAAAATCCATACAATAAAAGAATTCTGCGGTTTCATAGTAAAGGGTTAAAGCATAAATTATCTGTACTTGGCCCGCCTGAATTTGGCGCCAATAATGTAGGCAATCCGCAGGCTGGTAACAAAATACATGTCGTTAGCCTTGCTACCCCCGCGGTTATTTGAAGGATGTTCCAACCCGAATCCATTAATAATTTCATAAACTACGCCATCGCGGCCGGTATAAGTAGCTGTTCCCCAATTGCTGATGTCCCTGGGCTCGCCATTGGCCGATAACGGGTCGCGCGACCTGTTTGACATGGCCCTGGCCAAATCAGAATCAAGTACCCCCAAATCCACATAATTACGGCTGACATCATCAATATAATCGGTAAACAATATTCTTGCCGACACATCAAACGATATATCCAGGGCATCTGCCAACCTATAACGAACACCCAGGCCAACTGGTATGGCAAACTGAATTAATTTGTACGGCTTGATGCCATAATTGGCATCGGAGGGGTCAAGGTTGGCATATTGCCCCTCGGTACCCAGTGGCCGCAGGGCCACCCATTCCCCGGCATTGGGGAAAGCGTATTGCTGCCCGGGATCAGCCGGCAAAACATACGTTTCCGGCACCTTAGCCTTAGGGTTATGATAAAACAAGGCTACCCCGGCCAGCAGGTAGGGGGTAAGGTCCACCCGGCTTAAGTAAGAGCCCTGGTTTTTAAACAGGTCGATTACAGCTACGGCCGAAAGCTCCCAAATATCATTCCGGAAACTGGCATTACGCACATACCGGTATTTGGAGTTGTCGCCATTGGGGTCGGCCGCTTTGTAGTCATCGGCAAACAGCCGGCCATAGGAAAGTGAGGCCCGCAATGTATAACGGGGGCCGAACCGGTGCCCGTAAGTGCCGGTGAACCCGGGGCGGGTACTGCTTATTTTAGTGCTGCCCCAGGTGGATTTAGGGGCAATTTCCCCCAGGTAGTTCATCGAATTAACCGAAAACGCCAGAAAACTATACCGTTTTTGCTTGGTAAACGTATTTCTCTTGCCATGGTATTTTGACATGGCACGGTTATTCTTCTTTATTTTTTTCCTGTCTAACTGCGCCTGGGCCGGAAAAATGAACATTCCGGCAAGAACAGCAACAAATAAAAACCTGATTATGCGCATATTATTGATATATACAAGCCCCAACTTGACACAAATGTAATTATAAGATGGAAAAATAAAAATTAATTAATTCCTTACATCCTGACCCCAATATAATTTCTTCCGCAGCGTGTCAAAAGGATGGTAACCATCAAACTTAACCAAACTGGCCCGGAAGTTTTCTTTTTTGATGATTAATTCGGTGGTTGCCGGTATGGTAACCGACCTGGAATCCAGGGAAATCAACACATTTTCTACCCGTGCATCTATTTTAAAGGTAAGCACACTGCTATCTCCCAGCACCATCGGCCGAACATTAAGGTTATGCGGGCTTACGGGGGTAATGATAAAGTTATTCGATTGCGGCAATACCAATGGCCCGCCACAACTAAGTGAATAGCCTGTAGAACCGGTTGGGGTAGAGATAATCAGCCCGTCCGCCCAATACGAGTTGAGAAACTCCCCGTCAACATAGGCATGCACTACAATCATGGAGGAGGTATCTTTCTTCAGGATAGTGAAATCATTCAGGGCAAACGGGGCCGCCTTAAATAACTCACCAGGGTCTTCTAACCGGAGTAAAACCCTTTTATCCAGAGTGTACTTACCGGCCAGGA
This sequence comes from Cyclobacteriaceae bacterium, assembly GCA_026989505.1. Taxonomy (GTDB): domain Bacteria; phylum Bacteroidota; class Bacteroidia; order Cytophagales; family Cyclobacteriaceae; genus S012-113. Next base: position 9,674 of record JALSJF010000075.1, on the reverse strand, counting down.
TTTGGGTAATGGCATAGTCAATTTGGCCGAAGCCAATGGTGGCCAAAAAACCTAACCTACCCATATTTACCCCGATGACCGGGGTTTCCAGGGCACCAATATGGGTTACCGCCTCTAGGATGGTGCCATCACCGCCCAGGGTAAACATAAAGTTGGCCCCTTTTAACTCTTTGGCAGAAGCATACGGTTTTAGATCACCCGGCAAGTCCATTCCTTGCAAACAGGCCAGAAAGGGTTCCGAAACAATTACCTCAAACCGGTGCTTGTGCAGTAAGGCAAAGAAGTTGCTGATAGAAGCCTGCAGGCTGCGGTCAAACTCTTTACCATGAACTGCAATCAACATAACCGCGGGGTTAGATATCCAAATATTTAAGCAGCTCGTCTATCCGGTCCCGGTCTGTTTCGGTAATTTCGGCATCCTGAAAACGGGAGATAATCTTATACTCAAACCTTTCAAAAGTGGCCACAATGCTGCTGATATCTTCGCGGTTAATTTTCAGGGTTACTTTTATCTTGCTTTTATCCAAAGGGTCTTGTTTTACCGAACTGCTGAGGACACGGGCATTGTTTTCTTCTACCAGACGGCTTAGCTCGGCCAGGGAGTAATCACGGCTATCCATACTTAACACCACCACACTGCCTTCGGCCTGCACCGGGGTGGTCCGGGCAAAGGCGGTAATGGTATCGCGCACGGTGATTACGCCTGTAAATTCTTCCTGATCGTTCACCACCCCTACCAGTTCAATATGGTTGTCAACCGCCAGTTTAAGGATATCGTAGAAATACTGCGACTCATGGACAAAACAGTGGCCGCAGCTCAGTTCTATTTCACCTATCTGCTTATTGCCATCCTCCATTTCCAGGATATGGTCTTCACTGATCAACCCCAGAAACTTGCCATTATTCACCACCGGTAACTCCTTGGTGCGAAATTCTTCCATCCAGACAATCGCATAGGCCACCGTATCGGTGAGCTTTAAAGGTGGGATCATCTGGTTAATTAGTTCTTTGGCAATCATGGTTGTGCTGTTAAAAATTCTTCCAAAACCACGTTAAATTCTTCCGGTCGTTCCATCATCGGGGCATGGCAACACTTATCAATAAACCGCAGGGTGGTATTGGGTATCAGTTTATTAAATTCATGCGCCACTACCGGGGGGGTAATGGTATCATTCAGCCCCCAGATCAATAACGTAGGTACTTTAATATTAACTATATCATGCGCCATATTGTTGCGTTGGGCCGATTTGGCGATGGCCACAATACGTAAACTTTTGGGAATACTTTTCAGGGTTTCAAATATTTCATTTACATACTCGTCACCCACGGTATTGGGGTCGTAAAAAGTATAGCCTACCCGCTCCTTAATATAATCGTAATCGCCCCGCTTAGGATAAGAGCCACCCATGGAGTTTTCAAACAGGCCGGAACTGCCGGTGAGCACCAGCCCTTTAACCTTTTCGGGGTTGGCCAGGGTGTACATCAAACCGATATGCCCGCCCAGGGAGTTGCCCATCACCACCATGTCCGTTAAGTTCATTTCGGCCACAAAGCCCTCCACATATTTGGTCAGGCCTTCCAGGCCTGCCTGCCGTAGCGGCATTTCATAAATCGGCAATAAGGGAATAACAATACGCTTGGTGGCCGAGAACTTCTCGATTACCGCCCCCCAGTTACTCAGGGCCCCAAACAGGCCATGCAAGAGCAGGAGCACCTCTCCCTGCCCTTCATCTATATATTTATATTCACCTTTTTCTTTTATTTCCATAGGTTTCTGTTGTGATAACACCAAAATAAACAATTACGCTTAAAAACAAACTATTTTTAGGGTGCCGGGGTGTTTAATAATGCTGAAATATCGTTCATCAGGTTGGTCGTAGCCGGAATAATAAACCCAAACATATCAACCGTAGCGGGGGCTACCGACACCACATAGGGGTAAAGGAAAGAGTCGTCTTGCAGGTGTTGGGGGATAACCAGGCCAAACACCTGGAAAGCCCAGATCAACACCGAGAAGAAAAAGACGAACTTTAGGGCCCCCAGCGCTGCCCCGGCCAACCGGTCAACGCTGCCCAGAAAGGCCATGCGGATGACTGTGCGCAATATCTTACCCAGCAGGTTGACCAGCAGTACAATACCAATAAAGATCAACAAAAATGCCGCCACCGGCAAAAACCTGCCGGTAAGCTGAAACTGTTCGGTTAGCCAGGCCATGCCCCAGTGTAAAAAATGAAAGCCACCTATTACCGCCAGGATCAAGGCCAGCAACGAGGCTGTTTCGAGCACAAAGCCCTTCTTAAAGCCATTAATGGCCCCCAGTACCAGCGGCACCAATATGATTATATCAATTATACTCAATGGCTTAACAGTTCTTTCACCAGGCCGGCAATTGTCTTTCCTTCCGCCAGGCCGGCCAGTTTCTTGCTGGCCACGCCCATCACTTTACCCATATCGGCCGGTGAGGTAGCCCCTACACCGGCAATGATCTGCTGCAACTCCGCCCGCAACTCTTCGGCAGATAAGGCCTTGGGCAGATACCGGGCTATTATTTCATATTCAAAATTTTCTTTGTCGGCTAAATCCTGGCGGCCCTCTCTGGCATACAGTTCAGCCGATTCCTTACGCTGTTTAGCGGCTTTCATAAGCAGTTTCATCTCCGCCTCAGAGGAGAGCCCACCACCGGCCCCTTTTTCCGTTTCTGCCAGTAAAATCATCGACTTTATACCCCTGAGGGCGGTAAGCTCATCTTTCTTTCTGGCCAGCATGGCTTGTTTAATGTCGTGGTTAATTGTTTCTTTTAGGCGCATAGATGCTGTAGATATTTGGCAGAAATAATAACTTGCACAAAAATAAAGATTTCAACCGAGAGATGACCCGTTTAAGTGTGAATGTGAACAAAATTGCCACCCTGCGTAATGCCCGGGGCGGCAATAATCCCAATGTGGTAAAGGTAGCCCGCGACTGCGAAGCTTTTGGCGCCCAGGGCATCACCGTACACCCGCGGCCTGATGAACGCCACATCACCTACCAGGATGTGCTGGATTTAAAAGAAGTGGTAACCACCGAATACAATATTGAGGGCTACCCCGATGCCCGCTACCTGGAGCTGGTAACACGGGTCAAGCCTACCCAGGCCACGCTGGTACCTGATCCGCCCGGTGTGCTTACCTCCAATGCCGGCTGGGATACGGTGCAAAACCATGATTTGCTGACGGAGATCATCCGTAAACTACAACAACAGGGTATCCGCACCTCCATCTTTGTGGATACCAACCCGGCCAATATTGACGGGGCTGCAGCCACAGGCACCGACCGCATAGAGCTTTACACCGAACCGTATGCGGCCCACTACCCTACAAACCGCGAGGCGGCCGTCAAGCCCTTTGTGGCGGCTGCCGGCAGGGCCAAAGAGTTGGGCCTGGGCATCAATGCCGGTCATGACCTTGACCTGCACAACCTGCATTTTCTGGTAACGGCCATCCCCTATATCGATGAAGTTTCTATCGGCCACGCCCTGATCTCAGATGCCCTGTATTACGGCCTGGAAAACACCATTCAAATGTATTTACAACAACTGGCATGAACTTATTTTACCGACAACAAGGCCAGGGCCCACCGTTAATTGTCCTGCACGGGCTTTTTGGCTCAGCCGATAACTGGGCTACCATGGCCAAAAAAATGGGCGCCTACCGTACCGTCTATCTGCTCGACCAGCGTAACCACGGGGCCTCGCCCCATAGCCATGACTTTAGCTACGCAGCCATGGTGGAAGACCTGAACTTTTTCCTGAAACAGCACAACATCGTCAAGCCCGACATCCTGGGTCATTCTATGGGCGGCAAAGTGGCCATGTTTTTTGCCGTAAAATACCCCGATTTACTCAACAAGCTGGTGGTGATTGATATTGGCCCCAAGCATTATCCTGTACACCATGATGTGATCCTGGAAGGGCTGAAGGCCCTTGATATAGCCCATATTACCAGCCGGCAGCAGGCGGATAAAGAACTTGCCGATTATGTAGAAAATGCCGGTATCCGGCAGTTCCTGTTGAAAAATTTAAAGCGTACCGACAGCGGCTTTGCCTGGAAAATGAACTTAACGGTGATCTATAACCAGATTGCCAACGTGGGCGAAGGCTTAAAAGAAGACGATAGTTTTAACCATCCCACCCTGTTTGTACGTGGGGCGCTTAGTCATTATATTTCAGACGAAGACATACCGGGAATCAGGCGGCATTTTCCCAATTTTAATTTGGTAACCATCGAGGGCGCCAGCCACTGGGTACATGCCGAAAAACCCGCTGCACTGGCCGCCACCCTTGAAGACTTTTTGCTATAAACCAAACCAATAAACGCATGCAGAAAGGTGTTGTTTACCTCATCCCATCAGCTATTGCAGCCGGGGCCGGCCGGGCTACCCTAACCCCACAGGTAGCGGCAGCCTTACAACAAACACACTACTATGTGGCCGAGCATGCCCGTGAAGCCAGGCGGTTTATCAGCAGCCTGAAGCTGGGAATTGCCCTTGAGCCCCTGCATTTTACCGAACTTAACCAGCATACCGCTGCAACCGGCATAGGCCACCTGTTACAACCGGCCCTCAATGGGCATAATTTAGGCGTACTCAGCGATGCCGGCTGCCCGGGCATAGCCGACCCCGGGGCCGCGGTAATCAGAGAGGCCCACCGCCAAAAGCTAAAGGTAGTGCCGCTTGCCGGGCCGTCATCTATTCTGCTGGCCCTGATGGCCAGTGGCTTACCGGGGCAGAATTTCAGGTTTACCGGCTACCTCCCCATTAACGCCAAAGAACTGAAAAGTAAAATTCAGTGGCTGGAAAAACAGTCACGAAAAGACCAGGAAACCCAAATCTTTATTGAAACCCCTTACAGGGCTGATAAACTCCTGCAACAATTACTTAGTACGTTGCACCCCACCACCCTGCTCACCGTGGCCAAAGACCTGACCGGGGCCAACGAAGAAATAATCACACAGCCAGTAGCCGACTGGCAAAAGAAAAAAACCATTATCGGCAAAACCCCGGCCGTATTTTTGTTTATGGCAGCATAGTATTGTTTAGCGGCATTTTATCTACTTTTGCCTCGCACAAATAAGTTTTCATTTCAATGCCCTATTTATTCACTTCCGAATCTGTTTCCGAAGGACACCCTGACAAAGTGGCCGACCAGATTTCCGATGCCCTGATCGATCATTTTATGGCTTTCGACCCCAACTCCAAAGTTGCCTGCGAAACCCTGGTAACCACCGGCCTGGTAACCCTGGCGGGAGAGGTGAAGTCGAACACTTATCTTGACGTTCAGGAAATTGCCCGCAGCGTTATTGCCAAAATTGGCTATACCAAAGCAGAATACCAGTTTGAAGCCCACTCATGTGCCGTAATTTCTGCCATCCATGAGCAATCGGAAGATATTAACCGCGGGGTTGAGCGCGAAGACCCCATGCAGCAGGGGGCCGGAGACCAGGGAATGATGTTTGGCTATGCTACCGTAGAAACCGAAAACTTTATGCCCCTGGCGCTGGACCTATCGCATAAAATATTAATCACCCTGGCCGAACTCAGGCGCGAAAACAAAGCTATTACCTACCTACGCCCCGATGCCAAAGCCCAGGTGACCATTGAATACAGCGATGACAACAAGCCCATCCGCATCGACAGCATTGTGGTTTCTACCCAGCATGATGAATTCGCAGACAATGATGAAGAAATGCTGGCCAAAATAAAAACGGATATCATCAATATTCTTATCCCACGGGTAAAAGCCAACCTGCCGGCCAACATCCAGGCCTTGTTTAACGAACAGATAAAGTATCATATCAACCCTACCGGTAAGTTTGTTATTGGCGGCCCCCATGGCGATACCGGCTTAACCGGCCGTAAAATCATTGTTGACACCTATGGCGGTAAGGGCGCCCACGGAGGCGGGGCCTTCTCGGGCAAGGACCCCTCTAAGGTTGACCGCTCGGCAGCCTATGCCACCCGCCACATTGCCAAAAACCTGGTAGCGGCCGGGGTAGCCAAAGAAATACTGGTGCAGGTTTCCTACGCCATTGGCGTGGTTGAACCTATGGGCATTTTTGTGGACACTTACGGTACCAGCGAGGTAAATATGACCGACAGCGAAATTGCCGCCAAAATCTCCGGTATTTTTGATATGCGGCCGGCCGCCATCGAAAAAAGGCTAAAGCTCAGGGCGCCCATTTACTTTGAAACCGCGGCCTACGGCCACATGGGCCGGGAGCCCCGGGTCAAGGAGGTTACGTTCAGCAATGCCGGCAAGGAAGTAACCCTGGAGGTAGAAACCTTTACCTGGGAAAAGCTGGATTATGTAGATAAGGTAAGGGCCGCCTTTGGTTTGTAAATAGCAGCTCCTTCCGCATCTTGCCCAAAGCACCCCTGGGAGCAACCGGGGATAATGGCCTCATCTCAGATCAACAACCCCTTCCTGAATCAAGGTTACGTGCTCTGAAACAGGATGATTTTCCATTTTAATACCTAAGGAATAGTAGTCACAATTTTTCTTAAAGTTTCCTGTACAAAAGATTATTTTATGTCCAACAATATGCTTAGGGTGTTGGTAAATTTCCTGCACATAAATTAATTCCAGGTTTATCAATTTAAAAAGTTCAAAGTGATCCTGATAGGTTTTTATCAGATAGTGGGTTTCAGTTACCCAATCGAAAGAGTAACTCCATAAAAAACTTTTGCCTAAAGGCAATTTTAATAATTTGTAAGCGCCTGATTTGTCAACTATCATTAGTGCTTGTGCATCCCTCATAAAAACCCCAAGGGTAAACAAGCCTACCCCAAAGGTAATTGGTAAACTATATACAAGTTTATCACTAATATCAACAGAAGGCTGGTTTTGAATTATTTTTTTAAATTTATCCTTTGTTATACAATCCGTACTTCCGGGTTCATCCCCCAATACTCCCACAGATATTAAACTTTTTTTCTTTGTGTAATTGCGGTTTACCATAAACACCCAATTATGGAAAAGTATATTATAAACGCCAAACTCTGCAGTACATTTGGAAATATACCTTTTCACGATTATTTTATCATCAATAATTTCCCAAACTGCTACAAAGCTTGTTCCCTCTACGACAATTCGCCCATCAGATAATGGATGGATTTCTTTAAAATAAATTGGCTTGCTTAACGTATCTATAATTAAATTTTCTTCGTTCATTAAGAAAACCTTTATTGGGCTTGTTCCTTTCTGGGCTTCGGTTACGATTGTAAATCCATCATCCGTTAAGTAAAAATTACGAAGATTTGTATTGTCGGCAGCGTATAACAGTTTGGGGTCTTGTGCGAAAGAATTTAAGCTTGGTGCCAAAACCACAAAGCAAAAAATCATAAACTTCATTTTGAGGGATTCGTTAGTTTGGTAAAATCCATAATTACCTGATCAATATTCCTCATACTTATTTCAGCAAAATACTTTTCTTTACCATTTCTATAATGCAATATTACCGGAGAAAATATGCCGAGTTCATACCTGGTATAGCTGCCCTCTTTGTCATAGTATACAATTTTAGGATTAAGTTGTTTAATTTGATTATCATTCTTTAAGTAACTTTTGGGCCCATTTGCCAGTAATACAGTTTTCAGGTTCGTATTTCCTTTTTGAGACAGAGCAAAATTTAATACCTCATTGATGCAGGGTGTACATGATTCAAGGGGAACGATTAATATCCAAATATCTTTTTCATCTGAAATAGTTAAGTTGTGTTGATCAATTAAATACTGGTTTAAGTTCAGATTATATTTATATCCATCAGGTTTTGGTTTTCCTGTACAGCATATAAGTACCATTAAAAAGAAGAAACTCAAGATGATTTTCATTCTAATCGCCCTGCTTTAGTTGAAATACCGAGAATTGCATGTAATCATCACTTGCATAGTTACTAACCCTGTTGTTTAAACTAAGAAAGACTTTATCACCATAGGCAAAACTTTGAAAGAAATCATATTTGCCACCAGGGAACATCTGTTCTTGGATAAGTTTAAATTCCTCATCCAGCACCATAATTGAAAATGGCATATCAAAAAACAACCGTCTTTTCCCATCAGGGTATTTTAACGGGGTAGCAAGTTTTGCAATCCGGTAATTCAACGAATTGTTTTCATTTGTAATCATCTTTACATAAAATGCATGCTCAACATTATAATCCATTTCTTCCTGCATGCCCCTTTCTTCATCATCACTGGTGATAAAAGGGTTAAAATATTCGGGAACATACTGACTTTTTATTTTTAGCCGTTTAGTTAAGCTTAGCGTTTGCCTGCTATATAAATGCACTTCATGTGAAGGCATATAGTACGAAACAAAGTACTTCTTTGTTGAATACCCGTTGACGTCATTATTGGGATAGTAAATAGTCTGGTAAAACTCATGAGGGTATTCACCAAAAACCCTGTATTTTCTGGTATGCAAATTAAACCTGCACTGTAAAACTGATCTTTGATAATCAAGTGTGGTAACTAAACCTCTTGACATCCAGAAACCTACGCTTTCTGTTAAGGGGTCATATTCAAACGTGTAAAACAATTCATTGCTTATCCAATAATCTTCGAAAGGTTCTGGAAAGATAATATCCCATTTGTTTACCATTGTACCCCCGCTGTTATAGAGGGCTACTTGCTTGTAACTATCCCCATAGATAAAAAATATAGAATCAATATTATGGAAATAAAACCTGTCAGGCTCCCCAATCCCATCTGGACCCTCTGCTACAAAATCTATGAGTTGGTTTTTTGTTGAGTCATATAAATTGTAAACTTGTAATCGGCTAAATGTTTTATTATATATAAAATAATAGGGCTCATTGTTGATAAACTTAAGCTGGTCATGGTAATGGTTAGGGTCTGTCAGTGAATCAACCTTAATTTTGAGCGTATCAACTATAGTTAAAGTGCCTTGAATAGGCGAAAGTCCCAAAGTTATAGGCTGCTCCACCTCCTCCGGCACTTTATTGGTACAGCTATTATATATCAAACCAAAGATAAGCAGAAGATGTTTCCCTGACATATAAAATCATTAAATGGTCTTATCCCGAGTGAACAAGATTGTTATACCAGACCAACAGAATGGAAAAACCTTGTTTTATGAAAGCCCCGTTCCTTCGGAATAAACAGGCAAACCATAATTTACAGATACCTTTTTAACCGCAAGGGCTAGCAATACCACAATCTGTTCCATTTCCCTTGCATTTTTTTCCGCCTTGGAGCCAACAGACCTTCTCCTTGTAATAACATGCACTCCCCCCTCCATCGCAGATACTTAAGCCTGTTGCCTGGGCTTTTGTCCCCAATACACTAAGGGCAAAGTCAGGGTTTGTCCAATTAAAGGAAAATCCTATTCCAAGAACCATAAATAAAACCAGGCCAAAGATAATTATTGCCTTTTTCATAACATTAAATTTTAAGTTAAACATAAATTTCCCCCCAACCTCGTTATAAAAAATCAAACTTCCAAACAGCATGTCCCATAAAGTCCCATAAAGTCCCATAAAGGGGGTTAACGTACTGAATATGAAAGGGTTACGTTTTTATGCAGTTATTTTTTGGCCTTTTTGGGGCATTTTCCGCCTCAAAAAAGAGCCTCGGGCTAAATGGGCGGTGGGCTTTTGCCAGCGCGTTGTTTAGTGGGG
>JALSJF010000074.1 GCA_026989505.1 Cyclobacteriaceae bacterium | reverse complement strand
AACTACCGGCACAAGCAAGGCAGCAGTGCAAGACAAAACCATTATTCACATGGACCTGGATACATTCTTCGTATCTGTAGAACGGCTGCTTAACCGTGAGCTGGCCGGCCGGCCGGTGCTGATTGGCGGGGTAAGCGACCGCGGGGTGGTGGCCTCGTGCAGCTACGAAACCCGCATGTTCGGCATTTACTCGGGCATGCCGATGAAAATGGCAAAAATGCTTTGTCCGGAAGCCGTTGTCTTACGGGGCAATACGGATAGTTACAGCAAGTTTTCGCACATGGTCACCGAGATCATCAGCGAATCCGTGCCGCTGTATGAGAAATCTTCGATTGATGAGTTTTATATTGATATGACCGGTATGGACCGCTTCTTCAGCAGCTACCGGATGGTCCTCGAATTGCAGCAACGCATCATCAAAGAGACCCGCCTGCCCATTTCTTTTGGCCTGGCCAGCAGCAAAACCGTAGCTAAAATGGCCACCAACGAGGCCAAACCGGGAAAAATGCGGGTAGAAAACGGCCGGGAGAAACCTTTTCTGGCGCCCCTGTCGGTAAAAAAAATACCTATGGTAGGCAGTAAAACCTGCCAAACCCTGTTTAGCCTGGGGTTAAGGCGCATAAAAACCGTACAACAAATGCCGGTAAAGCTAATGGCCACGGCCCTTGGCAAGCCCGGCATCAGTATCTGGAAAAAAGCCAACGGCATCGACAACACCCCGGTAACCCCCTACTCCGAACGCAAGTCCATTTCTACCGAGCGCACCTTCGACCGCGACACTACCGATGTTGGCCGCCTCCACAGCATTATCACGGCCATGGTAGAAACCCTCACTTTCCGCCTGCGCAAGCAACAAAAGCTAACCGCCTGCCTGACGGTTAAAATCCGTTATGCTGATTTTAACACCCACAGCAAACAACTGCACCTGCCCTATACGGCTGCCGATCATATTCTCATCCCCCAGGCCCTGGAACTTTTCAATAAGCTATACAACCGCAGGTTGCTGATAAGGCTGGTAGGGGTAAGGTTCAGTCATCTGGTGGGCGGGGGGTACCAGATCAACCTGTTTGACGATGCCGAAGAGATGATTAACCTTTATCAGGCCATGGACTACCTACGCCAGCGGTATGGTGAGCAAGCGGTAAGGTTAGCTACCACGCTTTACAAGGCCAAGCCGGCTCCCTGTCAGCCCGGGCATAATTATTTCAGCAAGTGAACGTCAATAGAGGATAGAGAGGGTGCCGTTGTATTCTTTGTTGGAGAATTCAAGCACATAATAATACACCCCGGCCTCCAGGCCTTTGGCCTCCCAGATAAAATCACGGTCGATGGTGGTAAACACGGCAACGCCCCAGCGGTTAAGTACCCTGAAGCTGAGGAAACGGCCGCTGCAATCATCCCGGGGCAGGTCCGGCAACGAGTAGAAATCATTAATGCCATCGTTATTGGGGGTAAAAACATTCGGGGGCTCAAAAGCAATAGTATTATTGTCGATATCCGTTACCTTGAGGGTGATTTCCATGGTATTCACCTCTACCGTATCCACGCAGGCGTTGTCATGGGTTGCAAAAGTTAAGGTGTACGAGCGCGGCTCCGTACCCCCGGCCAGGTTATAACACTCCACATTCCAGGCAAGCACAGAGCGGGCTTCCCGCAAGGCCGTAACATCGGCAAAGCTTGCCCCTTCCGGCAGGGTGCTGGTTTCCGGCAGCAGGCGCAGGTTAACCTCATCCCCTTCGGCATCTGCGGCTATTATTTCCAGCATTAACTCGTCACCTACGGTAAGGTTGGCTTCCCGGTTTTGGAAAGTAACGGCTTCGTTCAGGTTAACAACCCGGAATTGCGGAGGCGTATTTTCCGGGGGTAAAATGGTGATACTTACTTCCAGGGAGTCGTAATTGGGGAATTTGCATTTATCCAGGTCGTTGAGAATAAAAACAAAGTTAAACTCCCGCCTTTCCGCCAGGTTTACATTATCGCAACCGGGTTCCCAGCTAAAGGCCGACTGCACCTGCGATACGCCACCGGCAGCAGGGAAAGTTATGGCATAATCGGCCAGGGCAAAACCATCCGGCACCACCTGTAATTCCAACTCATCAGCATCGGTATCGAGGCCAAAAACATTAAAATTAATGGGTTCATTCATCCGGTGCAGAAAATTCAGTTGCGGCAGATCGGTAGAAATAACCGGGTCGGTATTCGGAGGCAAAATTACCGATAAATCAATGCTCAGGGTATCTGGTGGGCCAAGGTCGCAAAAGTCCACATCATTGATGACCAGTTTCAGCGAAAAATTGGTACGCTGGGTAAAATCATAGATATCGCAACCGGTGGCCCAGTTAAAGGTGGTGGTATAATTACCGGCACTGTTCACCGTATTGGTAAACGACATACCGAAATCGGCCGGGTCAAAACCATCCGTTAAAATATCCACCAGCAACGTATCGGCTTCATCATCCCGGCCCTCAATCACCAGTTGGTAATCATCCCCTTCCTTAACCGAGGTGGTGGCATCCCCGGTAACAAAATAAGCCGGGGTATTGGCTGGCGGCTCAATGCTTACTGTTACCCGCAGGGTGTCCGACAAGGGCAGGGCGCAGGCGTCATCAAAGGCAATAATGCCCAGGGTATAGGGTATGCCCACTACCAGCGGGCAAGGGTCAAAGCAAATAGCAAAGGTTTCTACACTACCGTTGGTTAAGGTTACATTACTCACCTCCGGCAGTATGCCCGAGAGGTCTTCTTCGGTAGTAAACCCGATGGGTATCACTTTCAACCAAATATTTTCCCTGAAGTTATCCTCTACCTTCAGGGCGTCAGGGTCTGACACCTGCACCTGAATGCAACGGGCGCTGTCGGCTGTGGTATTGGGAAAAACAACATTCATATAGTCAACATAGGTAAACGCGGCATCGGCCAATTGCTTGCCCTCAATCAGGGGCGGATCGGCTACCGGGCATTGCCCCAGTACCAGCATTTGAAAATCCCGGATTACTTCTCCGATTTTTTCACCCTCGCGATATTCCTCACATTTTACCGCAAACACATAGAGCCCCTGTTGGGTTGGGGTTACGGTAAGGAAGCCGGTAGTGGAAATAGCCAGGTCGGGGGCCCCCTGCATAATATTATCTACGCCAAAACCAGGCCGCCAGATAACGTTGGGGTAAGGGCCGGGGTTAGGGCCGCCAGGGGGAATGGCCTCGGCACTAAAGGTATTTAACGGGGTAATCAGCGAATAAACCAGGGAGTCGCCATCAACATCCACCCCGGCAAAATCAACCCAATAGGGGCGGTTGGGGCAGGCGTAATCGTTTAACGGGGGGAATAGCTGCGGTGAGGAATTGATAAACGGCTGGCCGTTTTTTACTACCGGAGGGAATTCCAGATAAAAAGTTTGCCCGGCATTACGGGTGCCGCCATTTTGCGGGTCTTCGCTATAAATATTGGTAATGGTATAATTCCGGCAGCAACGCTCCCAGGCCACGTAATACCCTGCGGGGTCATTGAAAACTTCCGGTGACAAGGTTATTTCGGTAGAATAAATTAACTTATCGGTAACAATTTCACCGTTTGAACACTCCGGCTGAAAGTAGTCAACCCGCAATTCTCTTAAAAAAGGAATATATACATCCATAATGGGGGCATTATTGGCTTTGCTGAAAATCCGTACCGACATATCCGGGTCGCGGGCCGCGGGGTTGCCGTTCACCACATCAAAATAAAGAATAAGGTTGAGCCGGTAGCGCGAGCCATCAACATGCAACAACTCAAACTCCCCGCCAACAATATGGGAGGCAAATGAAGTTGTTGACAACAACAGCAGCAAGAGAAAACCAATTATCTTCCGCATAGAAAAGTTTAGTTCAGGCAGGTTTTAACCTATTGGCCGGTTGTCAAAAATAACCAATTGGCAAATCAATCGTCAACCTTATCTCTTTGCAATACGTATTTTTTGGCAAAATGTTCAGCGGCCGGCTAAACGAAGCCTGGATATTTCCGCTACTTTTGCAGCGGCTATGCGAAAAAAGATCATCCTTGAAAAAATTACCATCGAAGAAGTGGCGGCCGAAGGCAAGACCCTGGCCCGGCTGGATAACCGGGTGGTTTTTATCAAAGGCGGGGCACCCGGTGATGTGGTGGACGTGCGTGTTACCAATAAGCGCAAGAACTTTTACGAGGGGGTAGCCATTCACTACCATAGCCTTTCGCCCGCCAGGGTTGCGCCTTTTTGCGCTCATTTTGGCACCTGTGGCGGCTGTAAATGGCAACACCTGCCCTATAAAATGCAACTGGCTTTCAAGCAAAAGCAGGTAGTTGATAATTTCACCCACCTCGGCAAGTTTGCTTTCCCCGAGCCGCAGCCTATTATGGGGTCGGCCGAAGAACGGTTTTACCGTAACAAACTGGAATATACTTTTTCCGACAGCCGCTGGCTGACCAGGGAAGAAATTGATTCCGGGCAGGAACTTACCCGCAAAGCCCTGGGGTTTCACATCCCCGGCCGTTTTGATAAAATCCTTGCCATTGAAAAATGTTACCTGCAGCCCGGGCCTTCCAATGAAATACGCAACTGGCTGCGGGATTATGCTTTGCACCACAACCTGCCGTTTTACAACCTGCGGGAACACCGCGGCTTTTTGCGTAACCTGGTCATCCGCACCAGCACCACCGGCCAGGTGATGGTGATTTTACAGGTAGCCGCAGACCAGCCCGAAATTACCGAACCCCTGCTACATGAATTAACCAAGGCCTTTGACATCACTTCGCTCAACTATGTAATCAACAACAAGCGAAACGACACGTTCAATGACCTGGAGGTTATCAACTTTGCCGGCAAGCCCTATATCGAAGAGGAAATGCACCCGGCCGGCCGGCCAGCCCTTACCTTCCGCATCGGGCCTAAATCATTTTACCAAACCAACAGCCGCCAGGCCGAGCGGCTCTATCACCGGGTAATGGAGCTGGCCCGGATTACCCGGGAGGATATTGTTTATGACCTCTACACCGGCACCGGTACCATTGCCAACTTTGTCGCCCACCAGGCAAAAAAAGTAGCCGGGCTGGAATATGTGCCGGAGGCCATTGAAGATGCCAAAATAAATGCCCGTATAAACACCCTTGACAATACGGCATTTTTTGCCGGTGACATTAAAGACCTGCTGACCGATAGTTTCCTGAACGAACATGGCCGGCCACAGGTCATCATCACCGATCCACCCCGGGCGGGCATGCACCCGGCCGTAGTGGCCAAGCTCCGTGAGGTTAAAGCCAGCCGCATAGTGTATGTTAGCTGCAACCCGGCTACCCAGGCCCGCGATATTGCCCTTTTAGCCGATACCTATGCAGTAGTAGCCTTACAACCGGTGGATATGTTTCCGCATACCCACCATGTAGAGAATATTGTTTTATTGAAACTTAAATCAGCAGGTTAGCCAATTGCTACAGGAATAAAATTGCCCAATACGCTAACTTTGTAACCCGTAAAGACACTGATTTTATGCACAACGATCCCGAATTAGATGGTAAATACCTCGGCACCATATCCCAGGATTTTGTGATTGTGGCCGACACCCTCAGGGAGGCTTCCTACCAGATCCGGAAGCGCGGCTTTTCCGACTATCCCATTTTTGCCATCGGCAAAGAAGACGGTATCCCCATTGGCCAGTTGCTGATTGACAAGCATGAGGTAGCCACGGTATGGAATTATAATGCCTCTTTTCTCGATGAGTTTGTCCAACGAAAACTAATCAAAGAAGAAAAGGTAGAGGCTTTTAAGGCCACCTATAAAGACCCCGATGAATTTTGTTGCTTATTTGTTATAGACGGCAGCTTTACCCGCTTTGTATATATCCCCTACCCTGTTGACTAACCCATGCAGCCGGCCCTGAAAACAACAGACCTGCAAATAGGCTACGTAAGTGGCAAAAAAACCAAAACTGTGGCCGGGCCTTTGAATGCCACCTTACAGGCAGGCGAACTGGTGTGTATCATGGGGGCCAACGGCATTGGCAAATCAACGTTTATTAAAACCATTGCCGGGCTCCAGCAGCCGCTGGCCGGCAGGGTAGCCGTCAGCGGGGCCGACATCCACCAACTCAGCAACCGCGAACGGGCCAAACGGCTGGCAGTAGTACTTACCGGCAGGCCGGCAGCACATTTTCTAACTGTGCACCAGTTGGTGGCGTTGGGCCGTTACCCCCATACCAACTGGAAAAATACCCTGACCCGCCAGGATACCGCGGCCATCGACCAGGCCCTGGAGGCGGTAGGCCTTACAGACGATGCCGATACCCCGGTAGCAGAACTAAGCGATGGCAACGCCCAAAAAGCCCTTATAGCCCGGGCGCTGGCCCAGGAAACCCCATTGGTTGTGCTGGATGAACCCACAGTACATTTAGACCTGCGCAATAAGTCGATGATCCTGCAACTACTGCTGAAACTTTCGCGGAAGTACCAAAAGAGTATCCTCCTGGCTTCGCACGATTTGCATATGATGATGCAGGTGGCGGACAAACTATGGCTTTTTCACCGGGAGCAACTGGTTTGCGGCCTTCCCGAAGACATGCTGTTAAACGGCTACCTTGAACGGCTGCTGGGCCCTACCCTGATTAACCCCACCGGCCAGCCCCAAATAGAGATTGACGGAGAGGAAGAGGTTGCCACCCTGGTACTGCAAGCTTTGGCCAAAGCCGGCCTGGCAAAGGCAGTTTTACCTGCCCGGGTTAAGGTAAAGCGCCTGCCGCACGGAGTGGAGATACAGGCAAAAGAAACCTACTCCTCTATTGAAGATTTTGTCAACAGTTTGGCCCATACCCGGCACCGCACTCAGTCTGGCGATCCGCCACCCGCTATTTCGAGTAAGTAATTCACCCCAACCACCTGGTGACGGGTATCCGGGTTCAGAAAAGTCATCGTCAGGCCCGTAACCGGATAAGCCTGAAAAGCGGCTATCTCCCGGTAGTTTATCCCCAGGCTATCCAATTTATTACGGGCGGGGGCAGTAGCATAAACCCATGCCCCGGCCTTATTGGCTAAGGTTCCGGGGTCGGCCAATGGGGCTACCCTGCCGGAATAAAAGTCGAAACCATGTGATATCCCCGCGAGGGAGTAAATGGGTGGGTGGTTATCCTGTGCTGCCACATACCGCCCCGCCATAGAACCCGCCTGGTAGGTAAGCAAACGGGGGTAAAACCAGGTATTCAGCACAAAATTTACCCCTATGATGGTAAGTAACGAGGCATAAACCAACCGTCCGGGCATCCTCTTACCCGCCACCAGGCAATACAGCGAAACCAGCGCCAGTACTCCTCCCGTAACGATTACCCACCAGGGGGCACCGGCAAAAGTAACGAAAGCCAGGAGGCCGGTAATCCCCCATAAGGCCAGCCAAAGCAAACCGTTTAACCCATAAAACACCCGGGCTGCCTTAACCGTGCCGGCTACCTGCCAGATGGTTTTGGCGGTTATGACCGCTACCAACGGAAAAACTACGAAAATATAGTGCGGCAGCTTGTATTTTGACAACGATAAGGCCAGGAAGGTCAGGACAAATCCTGCCAGGGTAAGTACTTCCGGTACCTTCCCGGCCTGAAACCTGGTTTTAACCAGGGCCATCAGGTCACGGAACACGCCATAGTAAGCCACGAACATCCAGGGCAAAAATGCCCATAAGAACGTGTGCAAGAAATAAAATACCGTAGAGTTATCCCGCCATTCGCTTTCTCCGGTAATCCGGCCAAAGCTTTGTGTCCAGAAATAAAACGTAAGCCCGTGCCAGCCATATTGCCGGTACAAACCAACACACATAGGGGCCAGCAACAGGGCAATAATTACCAGGCCCGCCAGCCACTCCCAACGCCACACTACGTTTAGTTGGCGGGTGTAGAGCACATGGCTACCAAGGGCCAATACAGGCACCATAAGCCCGATGGGGCCCTTTTCAAGCATGGCCAGGGCCACGCCAACGGCCCCTGCCGCCAGGTTAAGAAAGCCTCGCTTTTCGATAAACAACCCTAGCTGCCAGATGGCAAATATTACTACATTGGCCAGGATAGTATCGGTGCGTACATCATGGGCAAAAAGAAAATAGGCCTGCGAGCTATACAATATCAGGGCCGCCAGCACACCCGTGCGCTCATCATATAATCTGCTCCCCAGCCGGTAGGTAGCCCACACCCCCAGCAAAATAAATAAAAATGAAGGCAACCGGTACGAAAAGTTACCTGCGCCCAAGAGCTTAAACGATAAGCTGGTCACCCAAAACAACAGGGGTGGCTTATCAAGGTAATCCTGGCCACGATGATGGACTTGCAGATAGTCACCGGTCTGCAACATTTCCTGGCTTATAGAAGCATACTGGGCAGCATCTACCTCCATGATATCGATAAGTACCATACCCAGCACATGTACCAGGGTGAGTATCGCCATAAGCCATAAAACGTGTGTCTTATCCAGCTTCATAAACCACGAAAAAGGTTGTACTTGAATATACAGTAAATGGCCCGCACCCCATCCTGCCAGTTAATTTTTTTTCCTTCGCTATACGAACGCCCATAATAAGATATCCCCACTTCATATATCCGGATTCCGGGAATGCGGCTTATCTTGGCCGTTACTTCCGGCTCAAACCCAAACCGCTGCTCTTTGAGGTTAAGTTGTTGAATATGTTCACGCCTGAACAACTTATAGCAGGTTTCCATGTCGGTCAGGTTGAGGTTGGTAAACATATTGGAAATAAAAGTAAGGAAATTATTGCCGATGGAGTGCCAGAAAAACAGGATACGGTGCGGGTTGTGCCCTTTAAAGCGCGAGCCATATACCACATCGGCATGGCCATCCAATACCGGCCGCAACAGGTAGTTATATTCGTTGGGGTCGTACTCAAGGTCGGCATCCTGAATGATTACATAGTCTCCGGTAGCTCTGGCAATACCGGTATGCAATGCCGCCCCTTTACCCCTGTTTTTCTCATGCTTAAAATAGTGAATATTGGCCTTTGGGTTAGCCTGCCGGTAAGTCAATACCACCTCCCCGGTATCATCGGTAGAGGCATCATTCACCACGATAATCTCTTTCTCAATATTTCCGGCCAGGTCAACGGCTATAACCTTATCGAGCAAATTGGCAATAGTGGCAGCCTCGTTGTAAACCGGAATAATAATGGATAGCTTTCCTGGCATTGAATGAAAAACGCTGAATAAAGGTGCTAAAATAGAGGTAATTTTTAAATATTCGGTTTTGCCCCGGCAAAATTGCCCCGGCAGCCTATTTTTATGCCGGCAATGAACTAATCACGTAAGCAATTTTGTTAACTTGCTGTTTGAAAGTATAACGCGATGGGCAAAATAGTAATTATTGGCAACGGCATAGCCGGTATCACAGCAGCACGGCACATCAGAAAGATGAGCGATGATGCGATCGTGGTCATTTCTGCGGAATCAAAATACTTTTTCTCACGCACGGCTTTGATGTATGTTTTTATGGGGCATATGAAGTTTGAACACACGCAGCCTTATGAGAACTGGTTCTGGAAAAAGAATAAAATCCAGCTTATCGAAAGCCAGGTTACCCACCTGAATACGGCCAACAAACAGCTTACACTTCGTTCCGGTGAGGTCATCCCCTACCATAAACTGGTCCTGGCCCTGGGGTCCAAGCCCCGGCCCCTGCCCCTTGTCGGGGCGGAGCTGGCGGGGGTGCAGTCGCTGTACACAAAACAAGACCTGCACCTGATGGAACAAAACAGCCAGGGTGTGCAACAGGCCGTAGTGGTTGGTGGCGGCCTGATTGGTATTGAAATGGCCGAAATGCTGCACTCCCGGGACATTCACGTTACCCTGGTAGTGCGTGAAGACAGCTACTGGAACATCGTACTGCCAAAGGAAGAAAGTGAAATGGTCAACCGCCATATACGCAGCCGTGGGGTTACACTCAGGCTGGGCCGCACCGTACAGCAAATAAAAGGCCAGGAGCGCGTGGAAGGCATAGCATTGGACGATGGCACTGACCTTCCCTGCCAGTTTCTCGGGATCACCATCGGGGTAATGCCCAATACCGGGCTGGTAGAAAACAGTGAAATTGACACCCACCACGGTATCCTGGTAGATGAATACCTGCAAACCAATGTGCCCGATGTATATGCCATTGGCGATTGCGTGGAGCTGCGAAACCCGCCTCCCGGACACAGGGCGATGGAGCCCGTATGGTACACCGGCCGGATTATGGGTGAAACCGTTGCGCAAACGCTTTGCGGTAAACCAACAGCCTACGCTCCCGGCATTTGGTTTAACTCCGCCAAATTTTTTGACCTGGAGTACCAAACTTACGGTTTTGTGCCCCCAACGCCCCGGGAGGGCTACGACAGCTATTACCGGGAAGACCGGAAAAATGAACGGGCCCTGCGGCTAACTTATGACACCAACAATAATATTGTGGGCATCAACAGCCTGGGGCTACGCTTAAACCACCAAGCCTGCGAGCGGTGGATTAGCATGGGAAAAACCCTTGAGTACGCCCTGGCCCATCTGGAAGAAATTGATTTTGACCCTGAATTTTACCCAAAACTTAATAGAAGCTTAGTTTAAATGCAACGAGTTTACACTTTTCTGATTATTGCCGGTTTTGCCGTGTTCCTGGTCATTCCCCTGGTCTCGTTTCATTTGCTCAGCCCTAACACCATCCGGGATGTTGTTGCCGACCCGGCCCGGGCTTCGTTGCTGGAAAAAGAGTTGCGCAGTATTATGGGCAAAGAGGTCTCCAGCATCACCCTGCAGCGGCAACTCGGCAACGCCTTTGCCATCGCTAACGAGGCCATTGTGAATAGATATTCGTTAACCGGCCAACAAGTGGACCAGTTAGTAAACCTGATGTTGGCCAACCGGCTCAACCAGGCCACGGTTGACAGTCTGCTGGCCGGCCCCGATAACGAGTTCCGGAAAACCGCTTTTAGCAACTATGCCAACTGGCTTTATGGCCGGGCCTACACCCGTGACGAAGCCGCCCGGGAAGCTTTGCTGACCATTAGCGGGAATATCAACAACTACGAGGTTATTCCTAAGCTGGGCTTCGACAGATATAAAAAGAAAAGTTTGCAATACAGTTTTGCCAAAGCCTCACTTACCGGACCGGCCGTAACGCACCCCTGGATGCTCATGTTTTTTTCTTTCGGCCTGGTTATCGTGGGCGCCATCGGTTTCAGCCTGCAGCTACTCAAAGAGCCGCCAGGGATTAAAAACAACGATACTTTCCGGCATCCGGCCACCAGCCGCAAATGGCTGGGTATTATTATCGGCACTTTTTTAATCCTGTTTTATATCGTCCTTTATTTTTATCCCGAATTGATGACCAGTTGGGTAGCCCTGGTTGACCCCATAAGTTTCTGGCTGAAAGGCAGCGAAGCCGGCCATTTTTTCCTTTATGGTTTCCTTTATACCATCAGTGTGGTGGTGATGGGTGTTCGCATGATCATCAAATACCGCCATAACCGCTACCAGATTGTGCGTACCCTCTCGGTAATGTTCTTTCAAACTACGCTGGCCTTTATCTTGCCGGAAATTTTAGTGCGCCTGAACCAGCCTTATTTCGATTTTAAAAATATCTGGCCTTTGGATTATGATTTCTTTTTTGATTTTGAGTTGAATAAACTTATTGCCAGTGGCCAGATGGGTGTTTTTATGCTGGTATGGGGCATTGCCCTGGCCTTAATCGGGGTGCCGGTTTTCACCTATTTTTATGGCAAGCGCTGGTATTGCAGTTGGGTTTGCGGCTGTGGCGGCCTGGCCGAAACCCTGGGCGACCCTTTCCGGCACCTGTCGGATAAAAGCCTGCGTGCCTGGAAAATTGAACAAGGCAGCATTTATACGGTAATGGTTTTTGCCGTAGTCATGACTATGGGTGTCCTCTACACCTATTTTACCGGCTCGGCCACGGTAGTGGGTTTTAACACCTATACCGTGCGGGAAGTTTACGGGGCCTTTATCGGGGCGGTATTTGCCGGGGTAGTGGGCACCGGGTTTTATCCGTTTATGGGAAACCGGGTATGGTGCCGCTTTGGCTGCCCCCTGGCGGCTTACATGGGTATTATCCAGCGCTTTAAGTCAAGGTTCCGGATCACCACCAACGGGGGCCAGTGTATCTCCTGCGGCAATTGTTCTACCTACTGCGAAATGGGCATTGATGTACGTGCCTATGCCCAGAAAGGTGAAAACATTATCAGGGCCTCTTGTGTAGGCTGTGGTATTTGTGCAGCGGTGTGCCCCCGGGGTGTATTGAAGCTGGAAAACGGCCCCGCCAGAGACAGGTTTAACCCTAACGGATTTATCAAATAGCCACCAATGCAAGACATAAGTTGCCGGGTGATTATCCCGGCTTTAAATGAGGAACAGTCGATTGCCAAAGTTATCAACGATATTCCCAACGGCATGGTCAGCGAAGTAGTGGTTGTTGATAACGGTTCAACCGACAACACCGTAGCCGTGGCCAAAGCTGCCGGGGCCACTGTGCTGCAAGAGCCGCTGCGGGGGTATGGGGCCGCCTGCCTGCGGGGTATTGACTACGTAAAGGCCACTTCGCCCGCTACGGATATTATCGTTTTTCTTGATGCCGACTACTCCGACCACCCGGAAGAGCTGCCGGCCGTAATTGCCCCGATCATCAGGGACAATATGGATATGGTAATTGGTTCCCGCGCCCTTGGCAACAGCGAAAAAGGCTCCCTTACACCCGTACAAGCCTTTGGCAATTGGCTGTCAGCCAAACTGTTGCGCCTGCTTTACAAGGCCCGTTTCACCGACCTGGGGCCGTTCAGGGCGATAAAATTTGCCCAACTGCTGGCCCTGGATATGCAGGATAAAAATTATGGCTGGACGGTAGAAATGCAGGTGAAGGCCGCCAAAAACAACCTTGCTTTCACCGAAGTACCGGTAAAATACCGGCACAGAATAGGCCGGTCGAAAGTTTCCGGAACAGTGAAGGGCAGTATATTAGCGGGATATAAAATATTGTACACCATTTTTAAGTATACCTAAGCGTGCACTGGTACGAAATCATCATAGTAGCCGGTTATTTTCTTGCCCTGGGCTTTCTGTTCCTGTATAGTCTGGGCCAGTTACACCTGACCCTTAACTACCTGCGCGCCCGGAAGAAGGCCGCCAATGAACCGGCCGCCCCCCCACCTTTACAGGAATACCCGGTAGTGACCATTCAGTTGCCCGTATATAACGAAAAATACGTCATCCAGCGGCTTATTGATTCGGTATGCCGGATTGATTACCCCAGGGAGGCCTTAGAGATACAGGTGCTGGACGACTCCAACGATGAAACAACGGCCCTGGCCCGGGAGCGCATTACCTTTTATCAAAAACAGGGTATTGATATCCGGCTTATCCAACGCCCGGAGAGGAAAGATTTTAAAGCCGGTGCCCTGGCTTACGGGCTGGCACGGGCCAAAGGGGAGTTTGTGGCTATTTTTGATGCTGATTTTATGCCGGCAAAGGATTTTTTGCAAAAAACCATCCCGCATTTTACCCATCACAACATCGGCATGGTACAAACCCGCTGGGGCCATATTAACCGCAATTATTCCTACTTCACCAAAATGCAGGCTTTTGGCCTGGATGCCCATTTCTCTGTGGAGCAAACCGCCCGCAATAGTGTACATAGTTTTATCAACTTTAACGGTACGGCCGGGGTGTGGCGCAAAACCTGCATCATCGATGCCGGGGGCTGGTCGGCCGATACGCTTACCGAGGACCTGGACCTCAGCTACCGGGCCCAACTCAAAGGCTGGCAATTTAAATACCTGGAAGCCGTGGAGTCGCCTGCCGAGCTGCCCATTCTTATGCCGGCCATAAAATCGCAACAGTACCGCTGGAACAAAGGGGCGGCCGAAACTTCGCGTAAAAACCTGCTGCAAGTTTACCGGCAGCAATTGCCCCTGGTTACCAAACTGCACGCTACCTTTCATTTGCTGAACAGCAGTGTGTTTTTGATGTTGTTGGTGGTAGCCCTTTTGAGCCTGCCCTTATTGCTGATAAAATTCCGGCACCCGCAGCTCAATGTATTGTTTAACCTGGCCAACATTTTTCTGGCGGGTTTTTTTTCTATTGCCTTTTATTTTTGGGTGGCGGCCAAAAAGGCGCCCTTTACCAAAATCAAGGAAAGTTTTGTGCCTGCTTTCTTGTCTTTTATGACGATCTCCATGGGGCTTTGCCTGCACAACGGCCTGGCCGTGTTCGAAGGTTTTGCCGGCCGTAAAACCCCCTTTATCCGCACCCCAAAATTTAACGCCACCAACACCCGTGGCGGCCACCTGCGGAACAGCTACATTAAATACCGCCTTACCCTTTCTACCCTGCTGGAACTGTTGCTGGGCCTGTATTTTCTGGGCGGCATCCTTCTGGGCTTTTACCTGGCCGATTTTGGCCTGGTAGTTTTCCATGCCATGCTGGCCATAGGTTTTTTTACCATATCGTATCAATCTTTACGTTTGGCCTGGCATGCTGGCTAAGCAAAAAACCGGCTACTGGGTAGCTGGCCTGAGTGCCGGCCTGTATGGCTACCTGTTCTATTTTCTTGCCCGCACCGATTCCTGGTCGCTCACCATCACCTATACTTTGCTTTTTGGCGGTTATCTGCTGCTGGTAAAAAACAGCCGGTGGCAATCGTTACGGTGGTTACTGGCGGTCAGTCTGGCCTTACGGCTGCTGCCTTTTTTTGCCCTGCCGGCCCTGTCGGATGACTTTTACCGCTTTATCTGGGACGGGCGTCTCTGGGCCGCAGGCATCAACCCGTTTGCCGGTTTACCGGGCACCTTTCTGCATAACCCGGCCCTTGCCGGCAAGGGGGTTACGCAGGAGTTGTATCATTTGTTAAACTCGCCCACGCACTATACGGTTTACCCTCCGGTACCACAATATATCAACTGGCTGGCTGCCAGGCTGTTTCCGCAGAGTATTGTTTACACTGTTTACCTGCTGCGAACTTTTACCCTTGTTGCCGATATGGCGGGCATTGGGTTGATGGTGCTGCTCCTGAAAAAATATACAGGCAAGCCTTACCGGGTAAGCCTATATGCATTTAACCCGTTGGTGGTGATTGAGTTAACCGGTAACCTGCACCATGAGGCTTTGATGATCGCCTTTATCATGGGCTTTTTATACTTTGGTACCCAAAATAAGACAGCCGCCAGTGCCCTTATGCTGGCCCTGGCGGTAGCCAGCAAGCTCCTGCCCCTGATGTTCCTGCCTTTTATTTTGCTACGGCATCCGCAACGGTTAAAATTTCTGGGGGTTTTCAGCTTAGGCAGCCTGCTGCTTTTTCTGCCTTTGTCAGAGGCTTCGTTTTTTGTTGGTATGCAAGACAGCCTCACCCTTTACTACCAAAAATTTGAGTTCAATGCCGGCCTGTATTATTTGCTGCGCGAAATTGGTTATTGGGTTTACGGCTACAATGCCATTGCCCTGATTGGCAAGGTGATGTTTGCCGGCAGTATGGTATTGATCATTGCCCTGTCGGTGGTGCTGGCCAAAAAAAAGGCGGGGTTTCCGGTTGCGTTTACGCTACTCTACCTTGTCTTTGCCCTGATGGCCTTAATCCTCCATCCCTGGTACATTGTCCTGCTGGTAGCCCTGGCACCCTTTACGCCCTTTAAGTTTGCCCTTGTCTGGAGTTATTTTATTTTCTTTACCTATCTTGGTTACAACACTGCCGGCTTTACCGAAAACTACGTAGTGGTAGGGATTGAATTTGCGGCTTTGTTTATAGCCCTGATTTACGATTTACGGTATTATGCCGGATCGAGTTTTACCTTAAACGAAGCCCCCTGACCCGGCTCGCTTTCACACCAGATTTCCCCCCCCATTTTCTCCACGTAGTTCTTTACAATGGCCAGGCCCAGACCGGTAGAAGTTTCGCCACCTGTTGGTTTGGCCGATAAAACAGCGTATTCGGTGAACAGCTTCTCCTTATCCTCAGGGGTAATCCCGGGGCCTTCATCTTTAACTTCGGCCAATATCTTATCCCCATCGTGGGTAATATTGAGTTCGATATTAGTACCCTCAGGGGAAAACTTTATGGCATTGGAAACGAGGTTATCAAACACCTGCCGCAGGTAATGCTTGTCGGCCATTACCTTAGCCCCGTTTTTAGCGTTTTTGTGTAAGGTGATATTTTTTTTACCGGCCGTAGCGCTAAAATCATTGAGCACATCGGTAGCCATTTTGTCAATATCAATCGGCTCAATTTTAACGCTGTCCTGGTTGCGGTCAAAGTTGCGGCTATCGAGGATTTTGTTGATCATTTCACTCAGCCTGCCGGAAGCCACGGCAATATTATCGAGGCATTCCTTCTGGGTGTCGGTCAGGCGGTCTTCATCCAACTTGATTACGCTGGCCAGGCCGTTGATCTGGTTAAGCGGGCTTTTCAGGTCATGGGCCACTACGCTCATCATATAGTTTTTTTCTTCGTTGAGTTCACGTAATTTTTTGTTACGTTCGCGCAGGGTACTGTTTACTTGTTTTATCTTTTTAGATTGGGCTTCAATTTTCTCTTTCTGCTCATTGATCTCCTTATTCTGCATGGCAATTTTAAGGGTGGCCTTATGACGCTTCATGTAGAAATAGGTAAGGCCAAGCAGAACAATGAGAGCAAAAATGGCCGTTGACAGATAAAGCAGGTTTTTAAGTTTTGCACTTTGGATACGTTCGGCATTAATGGCATTGATCCGCTCAATTTCCCGTGCCTGTGCCTCTTCCAGTTGCCTGGTTTGCACATCCATCAGGGCCATTAAAGTTTCGGAACTGTGCATTTCGTCATGAAGTTTTTGCGCCTCTTTATACCACTTGACACTCTCTTTATAGGTACCTTTTTTTTCATTGATCTCACCCAGGGTATAGTAGCCGATATAGGTACTAAACTTATACCCGTCCTGGTTGGCAATGGCCAACCCCTGACGGACATAATCCTCTGCTTTTTCGTAATCACCCAGGTTCATATAGCCATCGCCAATGTTCAGCAGAGCGGCTGCCACACTTTCCCGGTTATTATTGGCAACGGCCAGATCATAAGAATTGCGGTAGTATTCAATGGCTTTGTTATAATCATTTTTTAGGGCATAGGCAAACCCCATGTTGGTGTAATTATACGACAGGCCGTCATCATTTTTTATTTCCAGGTTAGCCAGCCGGGCCTGGTTTAAATAGTGTAAAGCACTATCTGCATCTCCCAGGCGCAGGTACATGGTGCCGATATTATTGAGGATGGCAATTTGGCCGCGGGTATTGCTAACCCCATCGTAAAGCGCCATGGCCATATCATAATAGCGTTTACCTTCCCGGTGGTTATCGTTGGTAAGGTATATATTGCCCAGGTTTTTATAAACCTCAGCCATTTGCAACGTGTCGTTTTGCTTTTTGAAAAACGTCAGGGCGTCCATAAACTGGCCAAGCGCTTTGGAGTACAGGCCTTTTGCCGAATTGCCTTTACCCAGCCACTTGTTGGCATGGGCAACACCAGCGTAGTAGTTGTTCGCAAGCCCCAGGGTTTTGGCCCGGGCAGCATTTGCCAAGGAGGAATCCAGGTCGTAATTAAGGCATGATTCGGCCAGGGCATTTAAAATATCAACTTTTTGCCGGGGATCGGTAGTCCGGGAAAGGGAATCCCGTAAGGCATCGGCAACCTCAATTTGCGCCAATGACAACACACTCCACCCCATCAAGAGAGGAAAGAATATTATTCTTATAAGCCAACTAATAATCCTCACCACTGTAACCCAGGTAAACAAACAATACGAAAATAAATATAAAACTTTTCTCTTTATATCTAAAACGATATAACTTTATTGAAATTATTACATGTATAATTTCTATTTTAAATTGTATTTTTTTAAATATTGCAATGGTTAATTGTTATTGTTAATAAATATTCAACTAATAAGCAGGCCACATTAACTTATTGGTAATCTACCTGTTAAACACACTACGAAGTAATTTCCTGTTACCTGCAAATAACTTCCTGGCGTAATTTAGTAACAAAATAAACTATAATTTTTATAAGACCATTACAAAAGCGGTTACTTTTGTGCTGTACCTATTATCTTGAAAATATGCAAAATAATCTGCTAATAATATTTTCCCGCCCGGCCGTCCCGGGCAAGGTAAAAAAAAGGCTGGCACGGGAGCTTGGGCAAGAGCAGGCCTTGCGTATTCACCAGCGGTTATTCCGGCATACTCAAAATGTGGCCGCAGCCGCAGGTTTTCCGGTTAAAACCTACCTGTCGGCAGAACCGCCAACGGCCGTCAATTTTGCTTTTTCCTTGCAGCGGGGCAGGGGATTGGGCGAACGCATGCTGAACTGCTTTGCCGATGAACTGCCTGCGGCAAAATCTGTTTGTTTGATCGGCAGCGACTGCCCGGAGCTAACTCCGGAAATCTTAGCCCGGGCTTTCACCTCCCTGCGTCATAATGATCTTGTTCTGGGGCCGGCCCACGATGGCGGCTATTACCTGATTGGCATGAAGAAGCTCTACCCGGAATTATTCAAAGGTATTGCCTGGGGTACAGACAACGTGTTAGAAGACACCCTGAAATTATGCGCTGCGCAAAACATCTCCTGCCACCTGCTGCCTACCCTGCACGATGTTGACCATGCCAAAGATGTGCCGCCCGGCTGGTTATAACCCCTATTTTACCTGCGGATATTTTTCCGGCAAAGCGTATTGAAGTAGCTTTGTGGCAATGAAATATTTCTGGCTTTCCCTGCTTACCGCGGTTGCCTTTGCCGGCTGCCAAAACAAGGCTGAGCGCCTGCCGTTCCTCGGCCGGCACGATTATATTGAAACGGAAAACGGCACCGACACGGTTTATCATACCATAAAACCCTTTGCTTTTGTTGACCAGGACAGCACCCCGGTAACCAACCAAACCTTTGCCGGCAAAATCTATGTGGCCGACTTCTTTTTCACCTCCTGCCCCACCATTTGCCCGGTAATGAAAACCCAGATGCTGCGCGTATATGAGGCCTATGCCGACAGCAGCGAGGTACTGTTCCTCTCCCACACCATTGACCCCGAATATGACGATGTGGCCCGGTTGCACGACTATGCCGCCCGCCTGGGGGTAAACAGCCAAAAATGGCATTTTGTAACCGGTGACAAAGAAAAAATATACGCTATGGCCCAAACCAGCTATTATGTGGGGGTACGCGATGCCGGCACCGGGCCGGAAGGGTTTCAGCACAGCGGGGCCTTTATTTTAATAGACGACAAAGGCCGGATACGCGGCCTGTACAATGGTACCGAACAAACCAGTGTGGATAAGCTTATCGTGGATATTAAAATCCTGCTCAACGAAATCAATGGGTAAACTGCTACTACCGGCCTTGCTGATTTTCGGCTTTGCCTGCGGGCCGGGGCATAATAAGGCCACCTACCTGGCCTTACCGGCCAGCGACCAGGCCAAGTTTGAGAAATACCTTATCCTGGGCAAGGAGGTTTATACCCGCAAATGCCAAAACTGCCACCAGGGCAATGGCCAGGGGCTGCGGGGCCTGATACCGCCACTGGCCGGGGCCGATTTCTTGCAACATAACCAACACCGTATCCCCTGTTTACTCAAATTTGGCACCAACGATCCGATAACCGTGAATAACCGCGTTTATGCCCCGCAAATGCCCCATCACCCCTTAACTAATCTGGAACTGGCCGAAGTAATTACCTATATTAATAATAGCTGGGGCAACGAATATGGTTTTGTTACCGTAAAGCAGGTGGATGCCCGGCTGCAGGATTGTAGCCGGTAAACCAAACAACTTCATCCATACACGGTTAATCTATAGCTATTAACCTGAACCCGGTTTTAACCCGGATTATTTCTACCACAGCAAAGCTGCAAACAAATAAGCGGGCCAAGTATTTTTGCTGAAAAAACAAAGTTTTCGGGAGAAATATCATGAAAATCATGAATAATGAGGGCGTAATATTTTACCCTCAAATTTGGGCCATGTTTAATCTTTGGCGCATGCTGTATTTTGTATATAATATGTTGTTTTACACTATTTTGCAGTTCATCAGCCCTGCAGGCGAAAAATTCATCCGAATTTTTCGGGTTAACCCTACCCTAACCGGTTGCAACACTCTCGTATAAACCATTCCCTGCCCTATCCATATGATGGGGTTAAACTGTCCTTTCAGGACGCCCATAGCACTGCAACTAACCAAAAGCCAGTCCGCCAGACCCGCCTTTGGCTGGGCTTTCAGCCCGGATTTCCCACTGAAACAGAAGCAGGATAAACCCTTTTTAATTTCGCTATAAACTGAGCCCATCCCCGCGCAAGACCCCACTTCACAGCCAGCGGCCACCCTGATTTTGGGTCCCCCTTCAATCTTCTGCCAACTGTGCCTGGGCAGCCGCTATAGCGGTAGTTATCATAGCCGCTACCGAATCAATTTTCTGCTGTTCCGCCTGCAGGTAAACCAGGGCTTCGGCAGGCGGCACCCCGCTCAAATCACTTTTAAACTGGCGCATCCAAACCCACATGGCCTCACCGGCAACAGTTAATTGCCGGTGCAGGTGGTTCCATTTAGCAAGGGTAGTGCTATCGGTAGTTGTGGTTATACGACCGGTAATTTCATTTTTTAACTGGCGGATATCGGCCAGTTTGGGCATCACCGCATCATGTACGGCTATCACCTGCGTATAAGCCTGCGCTTGCAGGCATTCATCCGTAGTACATTCAACATCAGCACCTTGCCGGCCCTTGCCGCAACCCGCTATAAACAGGCTCAACATAATAAAATAACAGGTATGTTTCATTGCGTTCGGGTTTCGTTGGCAAAACTACAACACACTTACGAAACAACGGTTGTTATGGCCCTGAACGTCTATCGGTTACTTGCCGGTGAGTTTACTGTATATAACAGCATAACCATGCAACCATGATTATGTAAAAACCAAAACCAATAATTAAATTATTTCTGCAAAAAATCACATAAACCATATCTTACAGGGTGATTTATTTTCTTATATTTACCTATTAAACATGCTTTAATTCTTTAACTACCCTAATTCTAACCCCATGAAAAATCATCTACTCGTAGTTAGCTTGATATTTGCCCCTTTTTTGTTTGCCAGCGGCCAGACCATAAAGAACATTCAGGCCCGGGCCGAAAAGAACAAGGTAATTATTAATTATGACCTTGTATCTACCCTTGAAGGGCAAAAATTTACGGTTGAGTTGCGCAGTTCCATCAATAATTTCAGCGCCCCGCTGAAAGAAGTGGAAGGCGATGTGGGCCCTGACCAAACGGCCGGCCTGGGTAAAACCATCACCTGGAACGCCCTCAAGGAACAAGGCAACTTCTCGGGCAGTGTTACCTTTGAGGTGGTCGCCACGGTTACGTTTAGCCCGCTAACCATTGTAGCGCCCACAGCCGTCACCAAAGGTAAAATCGGCAAACCCCTGGAGATTAAATGGCAGGGGGGCAGCAAAGACCGCGCCCTGAAAATGGCCATCCTGCAAGGGGGCACTCCCATAGATGAAATACCCAACGTGGGCAACTCCGGCAGCTATAGCTGGACCGTACCCAAAACCACCCCCAAAGGCGATAATTATAAAATCAAACTTTTTGACCCCACCAAACCCAACGATGCGGTGATGAGTGCCGAGTTTCAGTTAAAAAAGACCTCCATCCTGGTCTATGTTATCCCCGGGGCTGTGGCAGCCGGGGTAGTCGCCTACCTTATCTTTAGCGGGGGCAATGGCGGTGATAATGGTGGGGGTACTACCCCTCCACCTTCGGGTGAATTGGCCACCCCGCCACCGCCACCGTCAGGAGGAAGTTAATACACTTTTAATATGTTGAAGATCTATTAAAACCAAGCCCAATTTAACAAGACTATGAAAAAATTTTACATACTTTCCCTCTTACTCACCGCTGGCCTCTTTGCCGCGCATACCTATGCCCAAACAGTTACCACTATCGATGTGCCCACGACCCTCTGTGCCAACGAAAGTTTCACCCTGGGGTTTACCGTAACCGGCATTACCCCGGGCACCTATGACTATACGGCTGAACTTTCCGATATAACTGGCAATTTTGGCACACCCACCCCAATTGGTACCATCACTTCCTCTGCCCTTGAGGATTATATTTACGTAACCATACCTTTGAGTACGACCCTGAATCCGACTTCCGCTTACCGGATCAGGGTAATACCAACCGGCTATGCAGCCACACTTATCGACAACGGCAGCAATATTGTTATCAATTGCACTACCCGCGATTATTACTGGACTGGCGGTTCGGGCAACTGGTCGGACCTGGCAAAATGGTCGGTAACTACCGATAATGTTACCTTTAACCCGGCCACCGAAGTGCCTACCCAATACGATAATGTAAACTTCGACAACCAGTCATTTCCCTCCGGTGGCCAGCTAACCATTGATATACCGGCCACTTGCAATGATTTTTATTGGGAACCCGGCACCGGGGCCAGCAACCCGGTAATCTGGGCGGACTACAACAACCCTTTGGATGTATATGGTGATTTTGAACTGGACCCGGGCGTTTACCGGGATATCTATTACATCTATTTTAAGTCCATTAAATATAACGTATCCCTCAATTTTGGCGACAATTTATTGCAAAGTGACCCCAATACCACGTATTGGAAAGGGCGTTTGTACTTTACCACTGCCGGCTCCTGGGAGCTGAACAGTAATGTAACAGCCGAACGTATTCAGTTCTATGGAGGCGGCACCTTATTCGCCAATAGTGGTATAATCACCCTCGATTTTGACTTTTATCTCGGTTCCGGCACAATTTATGCCGGAACTTCCGCCTTTCTGGTGCAGGGAATGAGTTTGTGGGGCACCTTTAATTCGGAGAGTTCGATAGTCCAGCTCAACCTGAGCAAATATGGGGATAACCCAACCCTGCAAGGCAACAGCCAAACATTTAATGATGTAGTCGTACAATCCGGGATTTGTCAGATCAATGCGGACAACACGTTCAATAACTTGTCTTTGGTAAATGGCGCGGGCATGAGCCTGAACGGGGGTACCACCCAAACCATTACCACTACGTTTATCGCCCAGGGTACCGGCCGCAGCCAAGTGGCTGTGGTTAATTCGCAACAACCGGGTACCCCGGCTACACTTAATATCCTCAGTGCCATCACAAATGTTACTGCTGATTATGTAAGTATAACGGACAATACCATTCTTTTAAATGGTGCAGCGGCAACGTTTGCTGCTACCAATGCCATTGATGGCGGCAATAATACCAACTGGGACTTTACCGCCAGCCCCTTATTACCGCTGGAATATTACTGGGCAAACGGTGCCGGCAACTGGAGTGACCTGAGCCACTGGTTTACCAGCACCGATGGCGGCACTACCCTGACCCCGGCCAGCGAAGGCCCGGGGCCCCTGGACAATGTTAATTTTAATGCCAACTCCTTCCCGGCCAGCGGCACCCTCACGGTTGACCAAGACATTACCATTACTAGCATGACCTGGGAGCCAGGTTCAGGCGCTACTCAACCCGCAATTGCCAGTGCCTGGCCGGTTAAGGTCACCATTCTGGGTAACTTCACCCTGGATAACGGGGTGCAGCGGCAAATGAACCGAGTAATATTCGATTCAAGTAAAGGCACCAACCTGATTAACATGGCCGATAACTTTAATTCATGGGGGCAGTTTGAGTTTCGTGGCGGGGGTATCTGGAGCCTGCAAAGCGATTTAATTACAACCAGCAATGTTTATTTCTATGATGGCACCCTAAACACCAACAATTTTGCCATGGAATTTTACGGTGGTTACCTCTATGGTACCAGCCCCACCCTAAACTGGGGAAGCTCGGGCGTCACCGTAAGGGGGGGGCTATATAACTATGCTACTACCCCGGTGTTTAATGCCGGCACTTCTACCTTCACCTTCAATAGTAACGGGAATAGTCGCCTTCGGGGTCCTTTAAGTTTCAACAATGTAATAATTGAGGGCACCCATGAGATGGAGGGGGACAATACGTTTAACAACCTTACGGTTATGCCGGGGGCCACGTTGCGCTTGTTTGCCGGCTCCATCCAAACGATCAACGGCACACTTACCCTGCAAGGTAGCCGTTCAAACTTGGTTGCTATTGAATCTTTTGATTATGGCACTCCGGGCGTGGGCACTTTCCAGGTTACCGGGGCCACCGTTGTAGCCGATTTCGTCAGCCTGGCCGACAACACCATTGACAACGGCCTGCCTGCCGATGTGACGGCCACCAATGCCATAGACAATTTTAACAATACCGGCTGGGCCATTAGCCCCATTGTGCCGTTTGACTTTTACTGGACAGGCGGAGCCGGCAACTGGAGCGATATCAGCCGCTGGCAGACCAGCCCCGATGGCGGCAACACTTTTGTGCCGGCCACGGATATCCCCGGCCCGGTAGATAACGTTTTTTTTAACGGCAATTCCTTCCCTGGTGGCGGGGCCCTGACCCTGGATGTTGACGCGCATTGTAACAACATGACCTGGCTGGCAGGATCCGGCAGCAGTTTCCCGATTATCCAGACCAACTATCCAAGTGAACTCTTTATACATGGCTCCCTGCAATTTGACAACGGGGTTTACCGCGATATTTCAGTGATTAATTTCGAATCCGATGCCACCGGAAATACCATCAGTATGGCCGACAACCTGCTGGTAAGTAATTGGGGGGATTTTAATTTTAATGGTTCTGGCGAGTGGACATTGCAGGATTCGCTGGCCATTAGCAACTTATGGTTCAATAATGGTACCTTTAACACCAACGGCCAACCGGTCTCAATCAGCAACCGGTTTTATATAGTTGGAAGTTATACCGGCACCATAAACCTGGGGGCGTCACAAATCTATCTGCGGGATTTTTTCAACAATTCTACCGGTGTAACTTTTAATGCCGGCACCTCTACCTTTAATTTTAATGCCGATTGGGACCGGGCCTATATCCGGGGGAATTCCCCGGTAACCTTTTATAAGGTTAACTTACTTTACGACACGCAGATTGACGGGGGCGCCTTCACCTTTTTTGACCTCACCCTCAGCCCGGGTATTGCCGTTGAACTTGGTTCCGGGTTTACGCAAACCATTACCAACGCTTTCACGGCCATTGGTAACCGGTCGCAAATGATTGAAATTTATAGTTCAACTGCCGGGTCACCGGCTATGCTGGCCATAAACACCGGTGGTGGGGCAGCCATAAATGTAGATTTCCTCATTCTGGAGGATAACAGCCTGGATAATGGTGTAACAAACGATGAGGTGGCCAGCAACGCGCTGGATGAAGGTGGTAACACCGGCTGGGATTTTACCACCAGCCCACTTACCCCGTTGGATTATTATTGGGTTGGTGGTACCGGCAACTGGAGCGATGTAAGCCATTGGGCTACGACCAATGGGGGTAACACGTTCCACCCATACCCACCGGGCGTGGTTGATAATGTTAATTTTACCGGCAACTCTTTTCCTGCCAGTGGTGCTTTAACCCTCGACCAACCGGCTGTATGTAACAATTTTGTATGGTCGGATGGCACCTTTAACCCTACCATTACCGGTGCCGGTAACAACACCCTGACGGTTGGTGGCAGCCTGACCATTGCCAATGGGGTAAACCGTAACGTTGAACGCATTATTTTTGATTCGCAAACCAACAACCAAATTATTTTAAACGACAACCGTTTTGATAACAGCATCTTCGAGTTTCGGGGTGGCGGTACCTGGGACCTGATTGATTCTTTAGCCGCCTCATCCCTCTATATATATGAAGGAACATTCAACACCAACGGCAAGCCGGTTACGCTGACCAATGAATTCCGTATAGATGGTCCCGACCCCATTGCCCTGGACCTTGGCAATTCCGATATTAAGTTTAATCAGTTGGCCGGTTATGCCACTAACATCACCGTTAACACCGGTACCTCCCGTATGTACCTGGCCGATGGTGGCAGTGTTAGTGGCAATGCCGGCGGGTACGACTTCATTGTTGAAGGCGTAGCCTGGTTTTGGGGAAATATGAGTATAGAAAATGACCTGATTATTCTTCCCGGGGGCAAACTT
>JALSJF010000073.1 GCA_026989505.1 Cyclobacteriaceae bacterium | reverse complement strand
CGACAGGGTGATCGGATAGGCACCCGCATCCGAGGCCGTAGTGGCCGTGGTAGTAGCCGTGGGGGCGATGATGGCTGTAGCATCTTCACCGTTGACAAAGCCACTGTAGGTGATGGTAAAGGCCGGGTTGGCCGCCCCGTACACCCGGCCCTTATCGTCTGCCGTGGCCGTCAAGGCCGCCTTGTTGATAACCAGCGTGGCCGTATTGGAGCCCACATAACCGGTTTGGTTGACCGTGGCCACTACCGCATAGCTGCCGGCATTTACCGGCAAGGTCGGGCTGCCGTCATAGGTAACATCTACATTTAATCCTGATGGGTTGGTTACTACGGTAACCGCTTTACCGGTGCCATCGTAGGTATGGGACAGGTTGGAAATCGTTACGGTAGCCGTTACAGCACTGGTAACGGTAAATGTACCTTCGGTAGAAAAAGGGGAGCCG
The DNA here is from genome assembly GCA_026989505.1 of Cyclobacteriaceae bacterium. Taxonomy (GTDB): domain Bacteria; phylum Bacteroidota; class Bacteroidia; order Cytophagales; family Cyclobacteriaceae; genus S012-113. The sequence goes on along the minus strand of JALSJF010000073.1, from coordinate 4,127 downwards.
GCATAGCTATTGTCGATGGCCTGCACCCGCCAGTAATAGGTGCCGTCCGGCAGGTTATTCAGGTTGAAAGATGTCCGGCTACCGGCATTTCCCTGCCGTACAACATGTCTGTATCCGGTAATGGTATTAGCCAGCGGGCTCACAACGTCAACCCCACTGGAAGTAGTCCCCACCATTACATTGTAGGTAAGGCCTGCCGTGGGCGTTTCTACATCGGTAGCAGGCAGCCAGGACAAGGTTACACCTGTGCTCCCACTAGTACTGGTTAATCCTGTAGGGGTACCGGGTAGCGTATTGGTATTGGCGCTGGCATTCCTTAAAAGCCTGTTGTCACCGGACGAATTGTAATCCATAATAAAGCAATCCATCTTGCCGTCATTATTATAATCTCCCCAGGCCGCTGCCCCGAGATAATATCGGGAAGGGGACGGGAACAGACCGGTAGAGGTGCTAAAACTATTATTGGTATTGATCATGACTACCGAAGGGTCTTCGCCTGAGAAAGGGTACCCCACCAGGTGTAAATCCAAATCACCGTCCATATCATAATCAACAAATTCAGAATAGCCCAAATCTTTTTGCGGGATATTGGTGTCAAAGGGGGTAAAAGAGGTACCCGAATTGTTGATATAAATGGTGGTTACATTCGTATTACCATTGACCCCGCCATAACCTTGTGTAGCATAATCGATATAGCCGTCACTGTTAAAATCCCCAAGGGTTATATGTGTATAGGTACGACCGTCCAGGCTGATCAATTGTGAGAAGCCATTCCCGTTATTTCTATATACGATATTGGAGGGCGTACCCGCAAAACTAGCGGTTGTGCCGGTAACTATAACATCCAGCAGCCCATCATTGTCCACATCGGCAAACCTGACATCCCCGGTATAGCCTGTACCGGCCAGTTGGCCACTGTAAACCTCAATAAAGGAAAAATTACCATTGTTTTTGTACAGCCGTGTTTGCGGGGAAGTGCCGCCAAACATCCCGATCATGACCAGATCAACCAAGCCATCATTATCGAAATCACCCGCATCTACGCTCCCGTTTCTAAATGCACCAAAACCACTGGTGTTTTTGGTAAAAGTGCCGTTACCATTGTTTTGATAAATGCTTATACCATCGCCATTGATATAAACCACATCAATAAGGCCGTCATTATTAAAGTCCGTCCAGCGGGAAAATACTTTGTAGTCAATACCGTAAATAGAAAAATCATCCGCAAGAGGTACATCGGCCCCCTCTTCGGTAATTGTCCCATTGGTGTTCATGTATATACCCCTGCCCAATTCACTGGTTATAACAGCCAGGTCAAGGTCGCCATCATCATCATAATCTACCCATTGGGCTGATCCTATATAACCACCAAGCGAAGGGGTAGACCCGGTTCTGTAAATGTAATTACTTTGCCCATTGGGATCACCGGATGGCACCTCGACCAATTGGGCAAAGGAATAATCCCCTAGAAACAAAAGGAGAAAAACCAATTGCATAATTCGTCTGGTGTTCGGGTTTGCCTGGCCAATAGAAAGGGGGAAAGCCTGTATCATGTCGTGCTGAATTTATTTTAGGTAAAACATTACCTTACAAATAACCGGGAAATAAGCAGACCAAACCGGACAACAAATAGCCCAAAGCCGACATTTGCCTTGTTTTTTCCACCCGCTGGCCAAAAACCGGCCGGTGATGCCCCGCCCCCACACCCTCACCAAACACCCTGCCCTGGCTTGTCTGCCCCCTTTGCCCCTCGCAGCCGCAGGGTTACCCCGCCCCCCGCGACAAGGGTAGGTAACTCCTGATTGGTGCTATGGGTCACCCACATTCAAGTATTGGCCTCAATTAAAGCATCAGCCCTCAGCCCTGCGGGCGAAAAATTCATATGAATTTTTCGGGTTAAAATCGTAACACATTGATTATCAAGGATGGTCTTTTCGAGCGTTCATGTCGCGCACAAAACAGGAAAAGGCGTGTTGGTATGGTACGGCCGGGGGTTGGCCGGTAAAGCCTTCGGGCTTGCGGCTGCCGGTGTGTTCACAAATAGCGGCCCGGTTTTTTGCCAAAGCGGTTTTCGAACAAGGCGGAGAAATGGCTCATCCGCACAAAGCCCACGGCATGGCCTACTTCCGCTACCGTAGGGTAGGCCCTTTGCTCCAGCAGCACCAGGGCCTTTTGCAGCTTGATCTCACGGATAAACTGGTTGGGGGAAAGCCCGGTGTGTTTTTTCAGGTAGCGTTGCAACTGCCGCTCGCTCATGGCCGCCTTGTCGGCCAATACCGATACTTTCAGCAAGGAGGAAGAAATATGATCGGCCACCTCCTTATACAGCAGTTTCAGCAGTTTTTCATCGTGGGAGCGGATATCTTCGGCCCCGGCCAGTTGTTTTCTGCGGCCGGCATTGCGCAGCAGGTTGTTGCTCCTTACGATTAACTCTTCCCGGCTAAACGGCTTGGCCAGGTAGTCGTCCACCCCTATCCGCAGGGCTTTCAGCCGGTTGGTCTCGGCAGCGATGGCCGTCAGGGTGATGAAGGGGATATGCTGCCAGTCGTTATGGGCCTTGAGCTTCCGGGCCAGTTCCATGCCGTCCATGCGCGGCATCATCAGGTCCGAAATAATGAGGTCGGGAGTTACCCTGGCCAGTTCTGCCAGTGCATCCAGGCCGTCTTTGCAGGCAATTATGTGGTAATGGTGCTTCATAAAACTGCTGATATACTGGCGCATATCACGGTTATCCTCCACCAGCAGCAAGGTGGGCTTGTCGCTTACCCTGAGTTCGCCCGGCAGCGTGTTAGTGACTTTTTCTGCGTGGGCCGGGGCGGCTTCCCCGGCAGCCACTGCGGCCTTCCGGTCCAGCGGCAGCCGGAAACTGATTTCGCACCCTTGCCCCGGTTCGCTGGCCAGCGTTATTTGGGCCCCATGCAGGAGGGCGATTTCTTTGGCAATAGACAGCCCGATGCCGGTGCCACCCTGGCGGGCCTTAGCGGGGTCTTTGGACTGAAAAAAGCGATCGAATATGTGCTGCTGATCTTCCTTGCTGATGCCCGCCCCGTTGTCCTTAACTGCCAGAATAACATGTTCCGCATCCTGGTACAGGCGCACAACAACTTCCCCCCCGGCCGGGGTGAACTTTAAGGCATTGGAAATAAAATTGGTCAATACCTTATGCAACTTAACTTCATCTATGCGCATGACGAAATCCGATTCAATTTCGGTGCGCAGGCGGATGCCATCCTCCCGGGCGGAGGAATCGAAATACGAAACAGCTTGTTTTACCAGCGTAGTGAGGCTGGCCGGTTTTTCCCGCAACGTAAGCTTATTTTCTTCTATTTTCGACACCTCCAGGATCTCGAAAATAAGGTCGGACAACTTTTGGGTGTTGCGCCTGGCCAGGGTCAGATCCGATTTTACCACCTCGTTAAGCGGCTCACCGTCCAGCACTTTGCCCAGCGGCCCGTCTATAAGGGTCAGCGGGGTTTTCAGTTCGTGGGCCACATTGGCAAACCACCGGGCTTTAAGCTCTTCAACTTCCCTGATTTGCTTGTTTTTCTCCGCCAGTTCCCGGTTAGCCCGGGTTTTCTGGCGCTGCGCCCGGTACACGACCACCACGATAACCAACAACATGCCCAGCCCGGCCGCCAGGGCGTTGCGTTCGGTTTCCTGTTGTTTCAACAGGGCATTTTTTTGCACAATTTCCCTTTCTTTTTGGGCCGTTTCGTATTGGGTAGCCAGTTCGGCCAGTTGGTAATTTTTGGTTTCGTTGAACAGCGAGTCTTTGAGGGCGGTATATTGCAGGTGATAATCCAGGGCTTTGTCCGGCTGCCCCAGGGCCCGGTAAGCCTTGTGCAGCCCGAGGTAGGCCTTCACTGTTTCGGCCCGGATACGGCCAGCCCGGCCCTTGGCCACCGCCTCAACAAAATACGCCCGGGCTTGTGCGGGATGGTTTTGATCTAAGGCAATTTCGCCCAGGATATTGAGCGTATAAACGATATAATACATATCGCCCAACTGGCGGCTGGCAGACAGCGCCCTAAGCAACAGGTGGCGGGATTCCTCCGTGAGCTTGAGGTGGTAGGCCGCCCGGCCGGCTACATATAGGGTAGCAATGGTATCGTACGGATCGGCAATAT
>JALSJF010000072.1 GCA_026989505.1 Cyclobacteriaceae bacterium | reverse complement strand
TCTGGAAGTGGCCGTAGGCACCGGAATGCTATTTAAAAAAATAGTTAACCTAAACCCCCACGGAAAAAATGAGGGTGTAGAGCTAGCGCCAAAAATGTTGGCCCGGGCACAAAAACGATTGTCCGGACTCCCTGTTAGCCATTATCGCCTTATTGCCGGCAATGCCTACCAACTGCCTTATACTGAGGGCTCGTTCGATCTGGTGGTAAACAACTTTATGCTCGACCTGCTGCCCGTTGAAGGGATAAACAAGGTGCTGGCAGAATTTTACCGGGTATTAAAACCGGATGGCAGAGTGGTGATTTCCACCATGTCCTTTGGCGAAAAATGGTACCATCAATTCTGGCAATGGGTAGCCCGCAGGCTACCCGGCTTGCTCACCGGGTGCCGTCCTGTGGCGGTAGCCCAATACCTGCAAAAAACCGGGTTTACCAACCTTAAAATAGCCCGGATAAGCCAAAATACTTTTCCTGCTGAGGTAATAAGTGCCCGTAAGTAATTGCCACAAAGGCAAACTCACGACCGCTTACGATAGGTAAATACCGCCAGGGAGATGCTCACCACTGCCATGGCGCTGATAACCAAAAAGTGCCGGGCAACATGTTGCAACTGGCTACCCTTGAGCAGCACCATGCGGATAAGTTGCATAAAGTAAGTCACCGGGTTAAAAGCGGTAATTTTTTGCGCCCACTCCGGCATATTTTCCACAGCCGTAAACAGGCCGCTCATTAAAATAAAAATAACCACAAAAAACCAGCTAACCAGCATGGCCTGCTGCTGGGTATGGGTAACGGTAGAGATCAGCAGGCCGAGGGCCAGTACGACCACGAGGTAAATGGCGGCAAAGGCAAAAAGCAAAGGCACGCTGCCCACCACAGGGAAATCGAAAATCAGCTTGCCCACCCCCAGGCCAAAAGCCATTTCAAACATGCCGATAATCCAGAAGGGCAGCAGTTTACTGACAATAAACTGGGTTTTGGTAATGGGCGTAACATTCAGTTGCTCTATGGTGCCTATCTCTTTTTCGCGGACTACGTTCATGGCGGTGAGAAACATCCCCACCATGGTCACCAGGATCACCACCAGGCCCGGGGTAATATAGTTCTTGTAATCAAGCTCCTCATTATACCAAAAGCGCGATTCTACGGTAAGCGGCAACCCCGGCTGCTCCGGCAGGTTATGCCACCGCTGCATTATGCCGGTGTTAAAGTCAAGAATGATGGTGTTGGTGTAGTAATAAATGATACTGGCGGCACTACCATCAATGGCGCTGATATCCAGCATTACCGTAGCCCGGTCATCGCGTTGCAAACCGGCCGCAAACCCAGGCGGAAATTGCAGGAGCAGGTCAATTTTATTCTGGTCCATCAACAACTGGCCTTCTTTTAAGGATGCCACCCGCGCCCGCAGACGGTAATAGCCCATCGACAGCAACTTGTTGGTCAGTTGCCTGCTGGCCGGTGAGTGGTCCCGGTCAAGGATAGCGAGGTCGATATTTTTGATCTCGAAAGTAGCGGCATTAACCAAAATCAGCAACTGAACCACCGGCATCACAAAAATGATGGGCAGCATGGCCTTGTTGCGGAATATCTGCTTAAATTCTTTGCGTAACAAGAACTTTATTACCCTCATGCCAGCCTGATGGTAAAGTTTTTAATACTGGCCACAGTAAACACCAGGATAAACGCCAGGATAACCAGGGTTTCCCGCCATAGCACCTCCAGCCCTACCCCCTGCAGCATTATGCCCTTAACAATAATGATGAAAAACTTGGCCGGCATAATATTACTCAGCCACTGCAAAGGCCAGGGCATGCTGTCGATAGGGAAAATAAACCCCGACAGCAAAATAGTGGGCAGCATGAGGGCAAACAACGAAATCATCATCGCCACTTGCTGGGAGGCAGTTTTAGTGGAAATAAAAATACCGATGCTGAGGGCCGCAATAATAAACAGGATAAGCTCCAGTACCAGCAACGGCATGCTGCCGGCCATCGGCATTTGGAATACCGTAAAGCCCAGGCCAAGGATTAGTATGGCATTGAGGAAAGATAGCAACAGGTAGGGCAACACCTTACCAATTACAATGATGCCCGGCCTGAGTGGCGAAACCAGAAGGATTTCCATGGTACCCAGTTCTTTTTCGCGGGTCAGGGCGATGGAGGTCAGCAGGGTGCTGACAATCATCAAAATAACGGTAATCACCCCCGGCACAAAGAGGAATACCCCTTTTAACTCCGGGTTATACGTCATCCGCACCTCGGTAACAATCTGGTTTGACGGGGCGTAGCGGAGTTCCTGCCGCGTGAAGTTGGCGATGATCCCCGAGGCGTAGTTGGCCAGCAGGTTGGCCATATTAGGATCGGAAGCATCGAGGAGCAACTGTACCTGCGCCTCATGTTGTTGGAACTTGCGGGCAAAATCAGGCGGGATAACCAGGGCCAGCATGTGACGGCCACTCCTGAACCCATTGCTGATATCGGCATAATTTTCTGCTACCCCGGCCAGCTTAAAATAATCGGTAGCCAGGATTTTCGTCACCAGCTTTCGCGACATAACATCATGCGATTGGTCCCAGACGGTAATGGTGGCATCCTTTACCTCGTTGGTAATGGCATAGCCAAACAAAAACACCTGGGCAACAGGCAGGCCAAACAGGATCAGCAGGGTCCTGCCGTCACGAAAGATGTGCCTGAACTCTTTTTTAATAAAAACCGCCAGTTCTTTCATCTTATCCGGGGTTGCGGGCCAGTTTTAAAAATACTTCGCCCATGTTCTTGCAGTCGTACCGGGCTTTCAGGGCGGCCGGGGTGTCCAGCGCCATAATCTTGCCCTCCACCATAACGGATACCCGGTGGCAATATTCGGCCTCATCCATATAGTGGGTGGTAACAAAGGGCGTAATGCCGTTTTCAGCCGCAGCATAGATCATTTCCCAAAACTGCCTGCGGGTTACAGGGTCAACACCTCCGGTGGGTTCGTCTAGAAAAACGATTTGCGGCCGATGAAAAATAGCCACCGAAAAGGCCAGCTTCTGCTTAAACCCAAGTGGCAACGAGGCCACCAGCCGGTCTTTGAAACTTTTGATGGCCAGCTTATCAATTACCTGGGCGGCTTTATCCTTAATCTCCGGCATCGACATGCCATAAATACCGCCAAACAAGGTCATATTCTCCACTACGGTTAAATCGTTATAGAGCGAGAATTTCTGGCTCATATACCCGATGTTGCGTTTAATTTTATCGGCCTCATGCCACACATCAAAACCGGCCACCCTGGCCTGCCCCGAGGTAGGGGTAAGCAGACCGGTGAGCATCTTCATGGCCGTGGTTTTGCCCGCCCCATTGGCCCCCAGAAAGCCGAATATCTCGCCTTTGGCCACCGTAAAGCTGATGCTGTCCACAGCCGTAAAGGACCCGAACTTTTTGGTGAAGTCCCTCGCTTCGATAACGCTTTGTTCATCCATGGGTGGCCGGCATTAAGTCCATAAAGCAATCTTCAATAGTAGGTGTAATGGCCTCGGTTACCGCATCAGGACGCTCCTGCAAAATGCTGGCTTGTACCTCCGGCAGGCAGTGTTCAGCCACCAGGGTAAGGTGAATGGAATCACCAAAAGGCTGGGCACTCACCACCTGCGGCAACTGACGCAAAAATTCCAGCAGCCGGTGAATGCGTTCGCCCTTTACCGCATACAGTGGCCGGGAAAAGCCACTGATTACCTGCTCGGGGGTATCAAGCTGCATAATCCGGCCCTCCTGGATCAGGGCCACCCGGTCGCACAGGGTGGCTTCATCCATATAAGCCGTTGACACCAGTATGGTCAGGCCACCGGCCTGCAGCCTTTTCAGCATCTCCCAGAATTCTTTCCGCGAAACCGCATCTACCCCGGTGGTTGGTTCGTCCAGCACCAACACCAGCGGCCGGTGGATCAGAGCGCAACTAAGGGCCAGTTTCTGTTTCATCCCCCCCGATAAGTCGCCCGCCCTGCGGGTTTTATAGGGTTCTATCTGCCGGTAAATATCCTCGATCAGGGCGTAGTTTGCGGCAACGGTAGTACCAAACAGGGTGGCAAAAAAATTCAGGTTTTCCGCTACGGTTAAATCCTGATAGAGAGAGAAAGTACCCGGCATATACCCTACGTTGCTCCGCACAAACCGGTAGTCCTGCACCACATCCTTGCCGGCCATGCTAAGGCTGCCTTCATCGGGCAACAGCAAGGTGGTAAGCATGCGGAAAAGCGTGGTCTTTCCCGCCCCGTCCGGGCCAATAAGGCCAAAAAGTTCACCCGGGTTAACCTTAAAGCTAACCCCTTGCACCCCCGTTACAGGGCCATATTTCTTCGTTATGTGGTTGAATTCAACCATTTAAAACCTAATTTCCCCCGGCATCCCTACCTTTAAATAGCCATCGTTGGTAACGGCTATTTTAATGGCATACACCAGGTTGACCCGCTCCTCTTTGGTCTGGATTACCTTGGGCGTAAACTCTGCTTCGGCCGATACCCAGGTAATAGTGCCGGGCAGTTCTTTCAGGCCGTCCCGGTAGTCAATGGTCACGGTTACTTGCTGGCC
>JALSJF010000071.1 GCA_026989505.1 Cyclobacteriaceae bacterium | reverse complement strand
GGGTGCCACAAATGCCCAGGCCGTTCATCATCAGCAAAAGGGTGTCGTAGGGCCTGGCCGGTTGGAAAGTAAAAAAATCATCCCTGACGACTTTCTGCACCCCCCGCTGCTGCATAATATTACTACACACAGCCGATACTTCCAGAGCGGTAATATCCTGGCCATACGCCTGTAGGATCAGGCTAATCGAGCCTACCCCGGCCCCGATATCCAGCGTTTTGCCCTGCACCAGGGAAAGGGCACAGGCTTCCAGGTCACTCAGGTCATCCTCCTGCCGGAAGTAAGCGGCCAGGTCCATTTCATCGGGTTTCCCGTATTTATTATGAATCAACAGCGGGCCTTGCTGACGATGATGGAAAAAATCATGTAGGGCCAGGTCAAAAACGTTGTCCATAGATGAACAAATATACCGAAACCACCCTTACCGGCCGGTTCGTAACCCGTAAAGACAAAACCGACAGCTGTGCGCTGCCGGATCCGGGCCTTGTTTTACCCCGGGTTGTGCACAAAATCGGGAATAATTATATCAGGCCTAAGAGGCTAAGCCAGCTTTATTTTTAATCATAAATGACCGCATGGTCACAGCGGTTGTTCGGGCGTAAACCATGAACAGCAATTTCATAACGGGTTTAGCTAAGAAGCGTGGCGGCCATCAATCTACTTAACTGTCCGTGTTTGATTAAAGTTAGTGATTTATGCCGAAATGTCAACATACCCTGGTGCCGCCATGCCTTCTTAGCGATTGTTGCCACCAGTAGCTTATTGTATCAATTCTTTTCTCTTATTGATCACCTCATCAAATCTAAAAATGTCTTGACTCCAGAATAACAAATCTCTATCTAACCAGTCAATTCCTTCTATTATCTCATTTTTATAATTTGTTAATGCAGCGATACTCCATGTAACAGATTCATGATGAAAGATTCTATTTCTTAATTTTCTGACTCCATTAAATTTAGAGCTCATAGTTTTTCTCTTCCTAATGTTCTTAGGGCAATTGGGGAAAGCAAGTCGTATACTTTTCCAAAGGGTCCTTTCAAACTTTACATCGAGTAAAGAAGTCCAAAATCCAAATGAGAGCTCGGAAATCACCTTTCCCGTTGTAATCACCTTTCTTTCACGCAATATATTATTTCTTGCTTCTGATACTCTGTCAATCTGAAATCGAGATGCGATTTTGATGAAGTCTTGATTTTCATACCAATTGTTATCATTAAATTTCCTTTTCAATTGATAATCAATATTGTTTCGAAGACCTATTTCTAATATGGATAATAATGGATAAAATGATTCAGAAATCTCAATATTGGCTTTGTAATGAGCTACTGCTTTGTCAAAGTTGCCCGAATGATGTTTTAAGTATGGGCCAAGCCTCTCAGTTGATAATATTCGTTCTATCGCTTTTTTATCCATGTATTTTTATTATCTTTGCATTGTAGTCCCGGTGATTCCTCTCCCAGTCCTTATGCTGGTGATGAAGCCGGGTTTTTTGTTTCCGCATTTTTCAAATCAAAGATAACATTCATTTTCTAATTCTTGGTAGTATATTCTTGGGTGTTGCATGCTATTGGTGGCAACGGTGGACAAAAGAAGGCTACGTAGCTGCAGGGGCGCCCGGAGGACCGGTCGGGGATCAATTATGCGGGTCATTCAGCAAACGGATAACCACCATGCGCTCTACCCCGGGCGGGAACTCAACCGGAGGTTGCTCATCTTTATACCCCGTAGCCTGAATCCGTTCCGGGGCAATGCCGTTTTCCACTAACCGTGCTTTTACTGCTTCGGCCTCGGCCGGGGTGCGGTTGTTATGATAAACAGCGACTGCTTTTTCTACCGCTACCGAGTCAGTAGCCGCCATACGGGCAAGGAAAACCCCGGTCATCGTAGTATCCTGGCTGGTTGTAGCCGCCAGGCTGTGGTTAATGGCCACCAGCAGCGAATCTTTTTGCTCATTGGCCAGGGTGTCCACCCGGATGGCCGGCTCATAAACGATTATCGTATCGGTACGCACCTCGGTCAGGTCGGGAACAGTGGCAACGGAGTCTTCCAGATAGTTTTTCTGGTAGGCGCCAATGTTAATTTGCAGGGTGGGGTAACGCTTCAGCAAGCGGGTCAGGCGCGAGATTTCCTGGGTGGCCATGTCATCTATTTCTGTGGTATAGGGTTTAAACCTGAGCAGGTTGAGGCGAAAGGTTGTTCCTGCGGTTAGTTCCGGGAGAATAATATTGGGGTATTCCCTGCGCGGGGCAACCAGGTCGAGGGTGTTCACCAACTCGGCCCGGTAGAGCTTGTTTAACCGGATTTCACTGTAGGAGACATCGTACCTTCCCCCGGCCGGAATAATAACAATGAAATTACCTTCACGGCCGGTCCTTACCCGGGCTTCATAACGGTGCTCATCAATATTATAGGCCCTTACCTCGGCCGTTAACGGGTTGCCGGTGGCATCTTTTACCGACCCTTGCTGAACGATGACATTTTCCAGGCGATAGGCGCGGGGTAACCGCAGCTCGGCAATCACCTTTTGGCCCTTGTCGTTCAGGGTGGTATAAAACGCAAGTGACCGCATGGTCACCGAAAGAAAATAGTCATTTTCCGCGCTGTTGACCGGGGCAATATTGACCGGTTCAGACCAGTGGTCGCCTGTTCTGCGGCTCATCCACAGGTCAACCCCGCCCTTGCCCCCGGGCCTGTCGGAGGCAAATACCAGGGTTTTATTATCGGGCAGGATTCTTGGTGAGGTGGCGTTGCCTTTGTTAAGGTGGGCGGGGAGTTCAACGGCTTGCTGCCAACCGCGGGGCCCCTTTTCGCTGTAATAGAGTTTACACCCCTCTGCCCGTGAAGGGGTCATGGTTTTACAGCGCATAAAATACATGCGCTGGCCATCGGGGGAAATGGAGGGGTTGCCCTCATGGCCGGCAGAGTTTATGGGTTTGCCCATGTTTTTAGGGGTTGTCCACTTACCTTTTTCTTTCTTAGCGTACCAGATGTCGAAAGCCCCCACCCCATCCGACCTGCGGGAAGAAAAATAAATGGCCGTACCGTCATAATTGAGGGTATAGCCGCCCCAGTTATTCACCTTCGAAGAGCCAAGAACATCCAGGTCCTGCGGGGTCTGCCATTTACCGCTACGGTATTCGCTCATGGTCATAATAAACGCCCCGTCATCCGAATAGTCGCTCATAAACAGCATCACCTTGCCATCGGCACTTACGGCCGGGTAAACCGAGTTATAAGAAGGGTGGTTAATGTTTTTAGGCAATATTTTGGGGCTTTGGGCCACCAAAAGGTGGCTTCCCAGGAGAGCGACCAGCCAAAAAGATTTTTGCATAGCGTATTGTTCAGTTATGTGCTTTATCTATATCACCAACACCGGAAACATCCCCTTTCACCGTTTTGGGGTTGCCCACATAGCTAACCTTGCCCAGGCCACTGACGGAGGCATCCAAAGAGCCGGTTACATTTACCAGGGCTGTGCCTACCCCGGAGATATCCACCGAACACTCTTCCACCTCAAAGCCATCGGCTTCTAAGGAGCCGGCCCCGCTCATGTCAACCTCCAGGCGTTTGGCGGCCCCTTCTAAATAAACAGCGGTAGCTCCCGAGAGCTCCAAACTTACAAACTTAACATCTAATTGCAAATCAAGCTTGCCGGCCCCTGATATTTCCAGGGCCAGTTCATGGCTGCTCAACTGCCCGGAGCTGGTAATATTGGCTGCCCCGGAGCTTTCCAGCCGGGTAAGTTTCCTTACCGGTAGTTGCAGGTTTATACCCTGCCGGCTGATCAGCCTGCGCTTGCTGTCAACAAACAGCCGGCCAGCCACTACCGACACCTCAATAAACGCCAGCAGGTTTTCGTCTGCTTCAATCACTACCTCGTTACTTCCTGAAGGCACAAGGGTAATTTCAAAAGCCCCGGACACGTCAATCTGGGTAAAATCATCTACGTTAATTGTTTTGGTAACCCGCACACCGTTGCCACGCTCCCCCATCAGGCCGCCACACCCGCTCAAGGTTAGCAGAGTAAGTACCAGTAGTCCTTTTTTCATGATTTATTTTGTTTGCTGGGCCCAAAAGTTACTAAGTTACAACCATAGTTTAACCGGTCAGGCGAATATTTTTAAAGCCGGATTGATTGTTACCGCTAAATCTCAATTAGTTTTGCCACAATAAACAGGCCTGCCGGGTGTGGCGGCCTCAATAACTTAACAGGAAGATGAAAAAGCAAATTATTGAATGCGTGCCGAATATCAGCGAGGGACACGACCCGGTTATTATTGATACCATTGCTGCCCAGGCCGAAACCGTGGAAGGGGTGAAACTTCTGGATGTTGACCCCGGCAAAGCCACCAACCGTACCGTCATCACGTTTGTAGGGGAGCCGGAAGCGGTGGTTGAGGCGGCTTTCCGTCTGATTAAAAAAGCGGCCGAACTTATTGATATGAGCAAACATAAGGGGGAACACCCACGCTTTGGCGCTACGGATGTATGCCCGCTGGTGCCGGTAGCCAATATTACCATGGAAGAAGTGGTGGCCTATGCCCACAAGCTCGGCCACAGGGTGGGTGAAGAACTGGGCATCCCCGGTTATTTCTAT
>JALSJF010000070.1 GCA_026989505.1 Cyclobacteriaceae bacterium | reverse complement strand
TTATGCTGCTTTGCGCTACCGGTATATCGGCCCTGATGGCAACCGGGTGATAGCCGTAGTGGGGGAGCCCGGCAACAGCAATGTGGTATATGCGGCAGCTGCCTCGGGCGGCATATTTAAATCAACCGATGGCGGCCATCACTGGCAGCCCGTTTTTGATGACCAGAATGTTTCTTCTGTCGGGGCGCTGGCCATTGCCCCGGCAGATGATAATGTAATCTGGGCCGGTACCGGAGAAACGTTTATCCGCAGCAATATCTCCATTGGTAATGGGGTTTATAAGTCCACCGATGGCGGCCGGACCTGGCAGCACATGGGGCTGGCTAAAACCGGCCGCATTGGCCGCATTATTATTGACCCGCGCGACCCCAACATTGTTTTTGTGGCTGCCCTGGGCCATGGTTACGGCCCGCAGGCCGAACGGGGGGTTTACAAAACTACCGATGGCGGCCAAACCTGGCGCAGGGTATTGTTTGTGGATGAACATACCGGGGCTTCCGATATCGCCATAGATGCCAACAACCCGCGCATCTTATTGGCCGGTATGTGGCAGATAGAAATTAAAACCTGGGTACGCCAGAGTGGCGGCCCGGGCAGCGGCCTCTACCTGTCGGAAGACGCGGGTGAGACCTGGCAAAAAATCAGCCGCGGCCTGCCTGCGGGCGACCTCGGTAAAATTGCTGTGGGCATTGCCCCCTCGGATGGGGAGCGTATGTATGCCCTGATTGAAACCGCGCAGCATGATTTTGCCGGAGTGTTGTTCCGCTCCGATAATGGCGGCCGGTCCTGGCGCTTGATCAGCCACGACCAGGAATACACCCAGCGCCCGCACTATTACAGCCGCCTGGCTATTTCCCCGGCCGATGCCGATGAAGTTTATTTTATGGCCCATGGGGTGTGGCAAAGCATTGACGGGGGCAAAACGGCCACCCGGCTGCCCGGAGTTGGGGGCGATGACCACGATATGTGGATTGACCCGCTGAACCCCAACCGCCTGCTGGTGGGCAACGATGGGGGCATTGCTATTTCCACTAACCATGGCAAAAGCTGGCACCGCCCCGATTTGCCTACCGGGCAAATATATCATGTGGCGGTGGACAACCAGGTGCCGTATAATGTTTATGGCAACCGCCAGGATGGCCCTTCGCGCAAAGGGCCCAGCAACAGCCGTATGCGCGGAGGTATTTCCACGGCTATGTGGCAATCGGTAGGCGGGGGAGAGAGTGGGTATGCCCTGCCCGATCCGGTAGATAATAATATTGTCTGGGCCAGCAGTTACGATGGTTATCTTACCCGCTATGACAACCGTACCGGCCACGCACGGGAGGTGCGCGTATGGCCCGATGAACCCATGGGCTGGGGTCCGGCAGAATTGAAGTACCGCTTCAACTGGACATTCCCGGTGCATATATCGCCCCACAACCATAACAAAGTGTATGTGGGCAGCCAGTTTGTGCATGTAACCACCAATGGTGGCCAGAGCTGGCAGGTAATCAGCCCTGATTTAACTACCAACGATAAAAGCAAGCAGGTAACTTCCGGAGGCCTAACCATTGATAATATTGGCGTTGATTTCGGCTGTACCCTGTTTGCCATTGCCGAATCACCGGTGGCCGAAGGGGTAATCTGGACCGGCAGCAACGATGGCCAGGTACACATTACCCGCGATCATGGCCAGACCTGGCAAAATGTTTCGGCCAACATCCCCGGGCTGCCGGTGTGGGGTACCATCAGTAATATTGAGCCCAGTCGTTATGCTGCCGGCACGGCTTATCTTTCGGTGGATGCCCACCAGGAAAATAACCGCCAACCTTATATCTACAAAACCAGCGACTACGGCCAAACCTGGCAGAAAATAGTGGCCGGCATTCCGGCTTCGCCACTGAGCTATGTGCATGTGGTCAGGGAAGACCCCCAACGCCAGGGGATGCTTTATGCCGGCACTGAGAACGCCCTGTATTTTTCGTTGGATGACGGCCGGCACTGGCTGCCGCTGCAGGCCAATTTGCCCCCGGCCCCTGTTTCGTGGCTCACCCTCCAGGAAACCTTCAGCGACCTGGTGGTTTCTACTTATGGCCGTGGCTTTTGGATTATGGATGATATTACCCCGCTGCGGCAGCTTAATCAGGATATCCTGGATAGGGATATGTATTTATTCGACCTGCGTCCGGCCTACCGCTTCCAGCGGGTTGAACGCCCCGGCCGCACCCGGCCTACCCCGGCTGACGGGCAAAACCCGGAGTACGGGGCAAGCATTAACTATTATCTGTCCGCAGGGGCCGATTCATTGCAGGTAACCATCCTTGATCAGAATAATAATGAGATTGCCAGCTTTGCAGGCCCAACCGCCAAAGGTATTAACCGGGTGTTCTGGGATTTGCGCTATGCGCGGGCTACGGAACCTAAATTGCGCACCCTGCCCTTAGGCATGAAACTGGATAAGGCCGTGCCCGAACGGCTGCGGGAAGATGAAGATGGCTGGCGCCCGTTGATTACCTGGGGCTATGGCGGTTTTGCCGGGCCCCTGGTTAATCCGGGTATTTACACGGTGAAGATCAGTAATGGGCAGAAGGAACTGACAACCACCCTGGAAGTAAAAAAAGACCCCAATACCTCGGGTACAGCAGAAGAGATAGCCGCACAGACGGAACTGGCGTTAGAAATACGCGATGATATTTCGGCCGTGGCCGCCCTGATTAATAAACTGGAATGGCTGCGCAAGCAAATTGACGATGTACAGCAGCTTGCCCGGGAAACAGAAAGCCCGCGCTACCCTGACCTGGAGGCGTTTGACAGCCTTTGCGTGCAGGTAGAAAAGCGGTTATTCCAGCTTACCCTTACCGGTACCTTTGCCGATGATTTGCGTGGGCCCACCATGCTGTACTCTAAGTTAATGAACCTGGCCTCACAAGTGCAAATGGGCGATTTTAAACCTACCGATCAGCAGCAAGAGGTATATGCGTTGCACCACCGTGAATTGCAGGAGGTAGCCGGTGCTTTTGAGCAACAGGTGCGGCCGGCTTTGGCGGGCCTCAATACTAAGTTAACAGCCGCCAACTTACCTGCGCTGGTAATCCCGGAGTTGCCGGAAGAGTAGGGCAATAAGCAGGATGGCTACATGTTTGGGAAATGCAGATTATACGTTTGTGCCGGTGACTGTGGACGGGCGAAAAGAAGAAGGCCCCGGCACCTTGGCCCGGTTGGCGGGAACTCTGCCACTAAATAAGACAATAAAAATTTTTCTATAGTACAGATACGCTGGATTCAAGTACAAAATGCAACTTTTACATATAATCTTCCAAATCCAGATTATTCATTCTTGGAGGAAAACTATATTTTTAAAGGAACCCGATATGATAGGAATGGTCTTCCCAAAGGTAGTGCGGTCCCAGCTTGGCCGTTTAAAAGTCCTTTAGAAATTTATCTTCCGTTGCCGCTCAAGAGCCCTGGCATAAAATATTCCGAAGATGAATTGAACAAATTATTTTGGGGGACTATTTGGGATCAAACCAAAAGTGCCTTGAAAAACCTAGATCAGAATGTTCCGAAGGATGTGACTTTAATTGCTACAACACGAACAGAAGTGTATGTTCTTTACGTAGCCGTTGATAAGCAAGCTATTAATGAATCAGTAATAAAAAAGATATTTGATTGGAATGGGCAAATATCTTTTACTTTTGGTGCTAGTAATGGGTACAAACCTAATGTAACAAGCTTTGGAGGCATATATGACTACTCAAAAGTGAAAGTAGAATTTTATGGGTATGGAAAGAAGGGCTATTCATACAGAGGCAGTAAAATGTTATTTATCGATTAGATTTGTTATTTTTATTAAATGAGACTTAAAATTTACACCTTTTTTGCGCTAAGTGTGACATTTATGGCTTATGCTGAAGCTCAGGAAGATAGCAAGCACAAAAAGTGGTTTGTTCAATCACAAGTCTCATATATTAAAGTTACAGAATTATGGCATAGTGAGAAAGTGTCAGGGCAGTGGGTTAATACTTATCCTGACCCTTCTAAGTCATATGCTTTGAGTTTGAATGTACTAGGGGGATATTATCTAGTTAAGAAAAGACTTTCGTTGGGAATGGGATTAGGGTATGATGGATATTACAAACCAAATTTTAGCACAGCTCCACTCTATGGCGATCTTCGATTCTATTTTACTAACGAGGATAATATCCCTTACATTCATCTAGCTTTAGGGGGGAACCTGAATCTTGGGCCAGGTTTCTATAGAGGTGGCTATCTTCAACTAGGTGCTGGATATAAGATTAGAATTAGTGATAATCTCCTATCGTATATTGAGATTGCAGTTACCAGGTCAGGAATCTCATTAACAGGTGATAGTTGGGCCAACTCAGATAATACGTATGCTTTTCAAGGTATAGGCTTTACTTTCGGTGTTTTCTTATTTTGAATTATTTGTATACCCAGATAATTTTGAGGTATGCTAAAAATCTCCTATAGAACTAGTTTAACATTGATAATGCTACTCTCTGCAATGATTTCTTATGCGCAGGACATTGATAAAAACAATAAACTCAATGCTATTATTAAGTTGTCCTATATCAATAACACTAAACTTATAAATACTTATAGTGTCCTAGGACAAGGA
>JALSJF010000069.1 GCA_026989505.1 Cyclobacteriaceae bacterium | reverse complement strand
TGTCGGCTGGGTTTACCTGGCAGGTAAGCTATATGCCGAGTACCGCAACAAGATCAGGGATAAGCTGGAAAACCAGGATATTGACCAGGATGAAATGGATCTGGTACAGGAGACTGTGGTAGCCCACATCCAGGATAATTTGCAGGATGAGCGGCCCTCAACGGCTATTTTTTCTTTCCGGTTATTGGAGAAGATAAACCCGGCTTTTGTGGCACCTTCCATCAACACCCTGATGCACCATAAAAATGAAGTTGTGCGCCATTTTGCCCAGCACCGGGTAAATGAGGTGCGGGGTGTTTCCGTGTCGGACAAATACATTTTTTCTTATACGGATAGCGAGGCCTTGAAAGACAGGATTCAACTCACCCGGCAAGAGATCCGGGCTTTGTTGCAAACGGGTGATGTGCCCAAAAGGCGCCTGGCAAAGTTATGCCGCTCAGAGCAGGCCCGGGACCGGCAATATGGGGCAGAACTGATCAGCAATATGGACAGCAGCGACTCTTTGTCCTACCTGATTGAACTTTTGCATGATATTGATACCAACGTCAGGATAGCCGCTATAAATACAGCCAAAAAACGCTATAACAATGAAATCATTGGCGGCCTGGTATATAATTTACGTTCATCGGCCTATTCCAATCTGGCCAAAAGCTCCCTTTATGTAATCGGGGAGGATGCCCTGCCGGTATTAGACAATGCCTTTTATAAATCCGGCCAGGATGCCCGGGTTATGTTGCGGATTGTGCAGATTATGGGACGCATTGGCGGCAACACGGCCATGGAGATGCTATGGAACAAAATTGATTACCCTGACAAGATTATCAGCTCGCAGGTACTTGAATCGTTGAGCCAGTCAGGGTTTAAAGCCAGCCTGACCCAAATCACCAGGATAAAATTTGCCATTGAAAGCAATATCAGCGATATAGCCTGGAACCTGGCCGCCTATTTGGAAGTTCCCGATAATAAACACAACAGGCAATTGCGCCATGCCCTCAAAGAGGAAAACGAACATGATATCCGCCATATCTATACTCTGCTGTCGATGCTTTATGATGCTAAATCAATTCACCTGATTAAGCAAAACCTGGAAAGTAAAACCAACGAAGGGGTAACCTATGCCATTGAGCTTTTGGATGTTTTGCTGGCTGAAGACCTTAAACAAAAAATCATCCCTATCCTGGATGATATCTCGGAACATGAAAAGGTAAAAAAACTACAGGTATTTTATCCCAGGGCCAGGTTGTCGCCCCAATTGGTGCTCAAGTTTCTGATAAACCGTGATTTTACCCAAAGTAACCGCTGGACAAAGGCCTGTGCGATTTACCAAATCGGGCGACTTAAAATAGCGGAGTTTAAACTTGATCTGATAGCCAATATCTTTAACCCGGACAGGATGGTGAAAGAAATGGCTGCCTGGGGAATTTATAATGTTGATGAAAAGCTGTACGCTGAAAATACAGCCAGGCTGCCCGGTGAGGAAAAGGAGGAGCTTGACCACTTGCTCCTGGCGCGGGATTGTGCCATGGGCGAGGGAAACCTTATTTTTGAGAAAGTACAGTTTTTACGTACCATGCGGGTTTTTCAGGGGGTCTCAGGACTAATTCTATCGTATGTGGCGGATGGTATGTTGGCAAAAAATTTACGGGAAGGGGAAACCCTGAACCTGCGGGGCGAAATGGACCAATACTTCGTTATCGTCAGGTCGGGCAGGGTTAACCACTACCTTAACGGGGAACTACAAAGGACCATGGAGGCAAGAAACTTCCTTGGAGAACAAATTGATACTCAAGAAGATAGCTCGTTGAGAATTTTAGTTGCCCTGGAGGATACACACCTGCTGTTGATCAATAAAGACCGTTATTATGAAATATTATCGGATAATTTGCTGTTTGCCCAATCGGTAATAAAATATATGACGGCCTAAAATAATGCCCCGCATTCTTGGATTTTTCCAATAAATAGTAAATTTTTACTTAGTTTAGTGTTTATAAACGTGTCGTTGACCATCATCATAAACCCACTCACTAATAATAACAGGAAAAATTTCTACGCCCGGCTGTGTTAAATTACGACCTAGATAATCGCCAAAAAGAGTTTGAATTGCTGGATGCAGAATTGCATGGCGATACTAATTTGGTGAACCCGTTTCCGGGGCTACGCCCGTTTGGGGTTGACGAATGTCATTTGTTTTTTGGCCGCGAAGGGCAGGTTGATGAGGTGCTGGTAAAGCTGGCCGAGAACCGTTTTGTTACCGTACTTGGTTATTCGGGCAGTGGTAAATCTTCCCTCATGTACTGTGGTATTATTCCCATCTTATACGGGGGCTTTATGACCGAAACAGGCGCTGACTGGAATATTGTCGTTACGCGCCCGGGTTACAGCCCATTGGATAACCTGGCTAAATCGCTAATTCAACACGACCCTGCGTATGCCAATGCTACGGAGGAAGACAGGCTGATTAAACGTACTGTTGCGGCTGCTATTTTACGGGGAGGTTCCTCGGGCTTGATTGATATCGCCCGTCAGTATAAAACCCTCACCGGAGATAACCTTTTTATCCTGATAGACCAGTTTGAGGAAGTTTTCAGGTTTAAAGAAAGTGACCCGGAGGCAGCAGAGGAGGCCGCGGCTTTCATCAGGCTGATATTGGAGGCTGTGGAAAGCGAGGACGTGCCAATTTACGTAGCGGTTACCATGCGCTCCGATTATATGGGTGAGAGTGCCCATTACCCCGGGTTAACCGAGTTGATCAATAAAAGCAGCTATGTTATCCCACAGATGACCCGCGAGCAAAAGCGTATGGCCATTGAAGGGCCCATTGCTGTGGGGGGCGGACGGATTGCCCCGCGGCTGGTAAAACGGCTACTAAAGGAGATTGGTGATAACCAGGACCAACTGCCCATTATGCAGCACGCCCTCATGCGTACCTGGGATTATTGGGTAGAAAACCGGGAGAAAGGTGAGGAAATAGATTTTCGTCACTATAATGCCGTAGGCAGGATTGATGAGGCATTGTCGCAACATGCTGATGAAGCTTATGAGCAACTGTCGGCCAATCACAAGCGGGTAGCTGAAGTGTTATTTAAGAGCCTCACCGAAAAAGGCTCGGATGCTTATGGTCTGCGCAGGCCAAGTACTATACGCGAGGTGGCCAGGGTAGCTAATGTGGATGAATCTATGGTGATTGAAGTGGTGGAGCACTTCCGCCAGCCCGGGTTGTCTTTGTTAATGCCCCCGGCCAATGTAGAGCTATACTCCGATACCATTATTGAGATATCGCATGAGAGCCTGATGCGCATCTGGACCCGCCTTAAGAACTGGGTGGATGAAGAAGACGAATCGGCACAAATGTACCTGCGTATTTCCGAGGCGGCAGCACTGTATCAAATTGGGCGCACCGGTTTGTGGCGGCCACCCGATCTGCAACTTGCCCTCAACTGGCAGAAAAAGCAAAACCCTACCCGCTTTTGGGCGCAGCGGTATGACGAGGCCTTTGAACGGGCGATAGTTTTTCTCGATACCAGTCGTATTACCTATGAATCGGAACAGGAAAGCCAGGAACTATTGCAAAAAAGAATGTTGCGCAGGGCCCGTTCTTTTGCCACTATTCTGGGGGTGGCAGCAATTATAGCTATTATCCTCGCCATTATGTCGATGATCTGGCGGGCCGATGCCGAAAGCCAGCGGGAACTGGCCGAATCACGCAGGATTGTGGCGGAAGAAGCTACCGCAGCGGCTAAGGAAGCGCAGGCAGAAGCCGAGGTGGCCAAAGAGCTTGCCGAACAAAGACTGCTAGAAGTAAGGGATGCCAACCGCCAGGTGGTAGAAGCAAACAGGAATTTGCAAACGGCCCTGGCCAATGAAAAAATCAGCAAGGCTGCAGCCGTTGCTGCGCAAAAAGAGGCGGAAATACAAAAAAATATTGCCCTTGCCGCCCGCGACCAGGCCGATAGTGCCCGCAGGATTGCCGAACTGCGGACCATAGAAAAAGACAACCTGTTTAAGCTTTCACTGGCCACTGCCCTGGCGGGTAAATCGTTGCGGGAGCGGGATGCCGACCTGCGGGCAAATATGGCCTTGCAAGCGTATAAGTATAATGCTGAATTTGGCGGAGAGGAGTTTAATATTTATATCTACGATGCCTTGTACTATGCCCTGGCAACTTTCGAGGGGCCTGAATATAATATGTTTAACGGCCATTCAGGAGCGGTAAAGTCTATTGCCTTTAGGGGTAACGATAACCGGTTTTTCTCTACCGGTTCCGATGGTAAAATATACCAATGGCAACTGCAAGACAATACCCAGCCCCCCGTAGTAATAGCCGGCAGTAACGCCCAGCACCCTAACCGCGAGCTGAAGGTTAGTCCGGACAAAAAATGGCTGTTGAGCACCAGCGATTCATCAACCATGCAACTTTATAACCTGCAAAACCTGGCGGCTGCCCCGGTTACTATAACCGGCCACCGTGGGTTTGTCCGGGATGCTGAATTTTTGCCCAATAATGCCGGTATAATCTCTGTAGGGGCAGACGGCACTTTGGTAATGTATGACTTTAAGCGTTCGCGGGTCATGCCCCAAATGAATTACCCGGTAAACCGTTTCGCCATTGATCCCCAAAGCAAATACATTTATGCCGGCACTAAAGACGGCAAGTTGGTACGGATTTCCATTGC
>JALSJF010000068.1 GCA_026989505.1 Cyclobacteriaceae bacterium | reverse complement strand
CGGGCTGACCGGGGGTGGCGAATATAATTATTTAAAGAATATTTCTTTTTCTCATGGCATGACAAACTGCCGTTTTAATCTTTTTACCGTTAAAACAATGTTAAACGTAAACTTTTAAAAACATGAAAACGTTAAAAATGAAAGAAATGGAAAGGATTGAGGGAGGACTCCCATCAGTTGTAGATGGCGCAGTTGGTGGTCTATGTGGAGGTGCTGTTCTTGCAGCATCTTTTGGGGTGTTCCCTTTGGCCATCTTATTAGGCGGAGCTTGTGCAGTGGGATTATACGGAGAAGCAAATGGAAATTTAGATTAAAATTATAATATTATGAATTCAATAGATAATAGTAAAATGCAAGCTATTCAAGGTGGTACATTAAATGAAGCTGTAGCTGTTGCATGTGGAGTTGTAGCTGTTGCAGATACTGCTTGGTATTTTGGGTTAATAAATCCAGCTTATGGAGTCGCATTAGTAGCCGCTAATTTAGCATGTGCTGGATATGGTATTGCTGTTTCATAGCTAATTCAAAATTAAATATGGTTGTCAGTTCGTTTGGGTTTATGAAGAACTTACTGACAACCTTTAATTAAAATAAAACAGAACTTTATGCAAAAACCAAGTAAAAAAACTATTCGTCTTTTTAAGCAAATGGGAATATACGGAATTCTTCTATTAGTTATCTATATACTTTCTGTATTTTGGTATGATACATTGTTTAATAGTATTCAGTCATATTTATTTGCAACTAGCTTTATTTTAATCAGCTTATCCTTAATTGTGTATAAAAACGGATTAAAATTATATGAGGACGATTAAGTTGTAATGTGATTAATACTTTTAAATCACTCTAATTTTATTTTCTACAAGCATAAATGCAACAAAATATTCAGTTATTTTCTCTGTATGTATTAATTCAATTTTTAGTAATCTTTATACTGAAAAGTTTTGTCACTGGTTTGGCCCCCTTAGACCAGCAGGATATGGCCGGGCTGACCGGGGGTGGCGGATATAATTATTTAAGAATATTTCTTTTTCTCATGGCATGAGAAATTATCGTTTTAATCTTTTTGCCGTTAAAACAATGTTAAACGTAAATGATTAAAACATGAAAACGTTAAAATTGAAGGAAATGGAATTATTAGATGCAGGTAGAGATTGTGCCAAAGCAGAAGGTGCTGTAGTAGGTGCAGCAGCAACTAGTTGGGTATTGGGCCCAATTGGTTTTTCTATAGCTGTATCTTTCGCATTTGCTTATTGGATGACTCAATGTGGTCCTTCAGATTATTAATAACTTAAAGTAGCAAGATTATGAAAACATTAGATTTACAAAAAATGGAAACAATATCCGCAGGTGGTTTTTGGGAAGGATTCTGTGGAGCAACAAGTATTGTTGGTGGTGTAGCAGGTTTAGCATCTTATGCAGGCTTGGTTGCAATAAGTGGTGGAACCGCTATTGTAGGTTTAGCTGTAATAGGAATTGGTTGTGGTATAGCTGCTTTTACTTAACAGATTATGTTGAAATACATATATATGTTATTAGTATTAGTTGCAATTGTAATTATACTAACTACTTTTAGCGATGAATATAATTTACCAAGTTTTTATTATGCTATTTCTTACATAATTTGCGGAACATCTCCATTGGTGTTTTATTATATTAAAAAAAGTAAAAGTAATTATCAGTAAAAGTATTAAAAGTTGCCAGCTATGCTAGCTGGCAACTTTTAGCCGAAGCAGTTTTCAGGGAAGTTCTAAGAATAAAAGAAATGTTTGATCCAAGAGAAAAATTGAACGGGTTTGTCCACCTTGTTGTTTGCTTTTTTTGCAGGTTCAGAATATCTTTAATTGTATTGTTCCAATCACATTTAATTGAAAAAATTGGAGAAACAAACCATATATATGGATTTAACTCGTTTCAATAAAAAGCTCTATTTCGCAATATTTGTATTAATAATCCTGGCAATTACTTTTTTCAGTCAAGCATTATTAATGCCTGATACTCTAATTTTCGAGTCTTTGGGTAGTCAACTGAGTTATCAACAAATCAATTCCCTGCTAAGTTTTCAACAAAAATGGCAATGGGTCGTCTGATGAAGAAATAGTTGGTGGGAGAAATAAGTACTACACCGGTACTATTCAAATAGAACTTATTAAACCAGAGCAAAAGAAAATTGTTATAATGGAGGATCCTGGTGCTTTAAAATTAAGGTTTGATCAAAATGGCCGTCTTGCAAACTTAGATTATCTTTACCCTGCTGAAAATAGCAGTACGAGGCTAGCTGAATGTGGTAGCTTTTTTGAACCGGGTGGGGCTTTAGGTTGTGCTGGCAAAAAATTCGAAGAGGCAGACTGCTGTTTAGAAGAAATTGCATGCTACGTCTCATTTATCCCTTGTTTAGTTACGCGTGTTTTGGATTGTATTATTAACGGTTGTAATTGATACAAATTAATTATTTTAGTAGTTCTTTAAAACGAACTAAATTGCCATTGATTCAATTTGAAAAACTTATAAAACATTATACTAACTCCTTTACACTTGGTCCTGTCGATTTATCAATCAGACAGGGCCAAGTAGTAGGTTTATTAGGCCCGAATGGTTCGGGTAAAACCACGTTATTAAAAATATTACTTGGAATAACAAGCAGGACTTGTGGAACAATAAAAGTTCACGGCAGTACTAATTTTAAAGAAATTAGAAAAAAAAGCAGTGTGGTTCTAGAGAAATCTGGTTTTTTTAATGACTTCACGGCTAAAAAGAATTTAGAAATATTTTATAGGTATTACAGCGAAGAAGATTATAACTTTAATAATTTGCTCAATCAATTTAACCTCCCTATTGATAAGAAATTATCAAGTTATTCCAAAGGGATGCTCCAGCGATTGAATATAGCCAAATCATTATTACTCGAAAAAGAATTGTACATTTATGACGAACCATTTAGTGGGTTAGATATTGAGGGGATAAGCTTTTTTCGAAAGTTGATTTTAAACTTAAAAGATAAAAACAAGACTATTATTATTGCAAGCCATATAATATCAGAACTCGAAAAATACTGTACAAGTTTCATTATTTTAAGTGAAGGCAAAATAGTTAATCATAACGCTAAAGATAACCTGAT
The DNA here is from genome assembly GCA_026989505.1 of Cyclobacteriaceae bacterium. GTDB lineage: Bacteria > Bacteroidota > Bacteroidia > Cytophagales > Cyclobacteriaceae > S012-113. The sequence goes on along the minus strand of JALSJF010000068.1, from coordinate 85,339 downwards.
AAAACAATTTGGTTCTATTGAAGATGCTTACCTGCAATGTTGAGGGTTTTAATTAATGAATTTAGAAAACTGAAAAGGACCGATGTTGTTATATATGGCATAGTCTATATTATTATAACGTCATTCATGTTTCTACTAGGGTGTTTTGAGAGTAACTTTGCTTTATCTGATTCATTAATAGCAGATTATTTTTCATCGATATTTAGTGTTTATTCCATCTTTTTTTTTAGCGTATTTAATATTATAATAATTGGCAAAGAACTAGATATTGGTTCCTTCTGTAATCAAATTATTAATGGTTTTAGTGTTACCAAATACATTTATGTCAAGGTGTTGTTAGTATCAATAATTGCATTAGTTTTATTGACTGTAGAAGTTATCAGGTTATTATTCCTATCAATATTATTTAATCTCAACTTATTTAATATTTTTGATTTGATTGGTTACCTTAATTTTGTAAAACTATTTATCCTGCTTATCTACGCAGGAATTGGTGGCATCTTAACAATCTCCCTTTTTAAAAAAACATTTCGAACATTTATATTGTTGTATTTTTATATTCAATCAGAAATAATCTTTAATCATCCATATTTCACAACAAAAATTGGAACGAATTTTTTTCGTATATTTCCAGTTCATATTACGAGAACATTTTATGAATCTTCGGGTATCATATCGCTTGTTTATTTAATTACCATACTAATTTATGGTACTATATTTCTATACATATCTAATAATAGGCTTAAAAATCAGCTTAACCACTGTTAAGATAAAAATATGAGTGCAGTGCATATTTCGGCTCAAAAGATGCCCGTCATTTCGGTTTGAGGGTGACCCGCCATGTGTTTAAGCGCTCATTAGTTGGGAATCAAGTGCTGTTAGCGGGCGGGTGTCCACACGTAGTTACTTCTCCGAAGTAAATCTACGAAGGAGAAGCGCAGCCCATTTGAAGCTTTTAAACATGTTCTATTGTATAGAAATAGCTGGCACCCATAGACCGAAATATGCAACATCAGGGTCAATTGTGAAGATGTGGGGAATTAATTGAACTTAACCGCACAATTAAGTATCTTTAGCCTCCGTAACCTTAGCGGTAAAAATGAAGAAAGTAAACCTTTCCAGGATAGCCCTCGTGGCGGTGGTTTCACTAAGCATCTATTTTGCCTTGTTGGTCCTCCTGGTCCATCTCGAAAAGCAAAACCCCGATGCCGGTATTACCAACTTTCACGATGCCTTTTGGTGGTCGCTGGTAACCATTACCTCGGTTGGCTATGGCGATTATGTGCCGACTACCGAAGGCGGCCGGCTGGTGGGCTATGTGTTTCTTTTCGGCAGCCTGACGACTTTTGCAATTTTAATCGGACAAATCTCAAGTATCATGAACAATATCAGGGAAAACAGACGGTTGGGCCAGTACGGTACCAGTTTTAAGAACCATGCGGTAATTATTGGCTGGAACTCTTTTGGCAAAACGGTAACCGACCAACTGATTGGCGCCAACAAACAGGTGGCTGTGGTGACCAAGGTGAAATCGGATATTGATTTTATCAAAGAAAACTATGGGTCGGGCAAGGTGTTTGCCCTTTATACCGATTATAATACCATCGACCACCTGCAAAAAGTAAACATTGAAGAATCCTCCATGGTATTTATCAACCTGGAAGACGACACCGAAAAACTGGTGTATATCCTTAACCTGAAAAAGGCCTATGATAATTTGAAATATATTGTGTCGCTGGACAATGCCGACCTTAAACAAACCTTTATCGCAGCCGGGGTAACCTATGCCCTGTCGAAAAACGAGATTGCCTCCAAGCTGCTGGCCTCGTATATTTTTGAGCCCGATGTGGCTGTTTTTAACGAAGAAATTATTGCCGTAGCCGAAAATGACGAACTCTACGACATAAAAGAATACCAGGTACTGAAGACAAACCCCTACATCGGCATGGAATACGAAAAGGCTTTTTACGACCTGAAAAGGGCCTGCAATGCCGTGCTGGTGGGTATGGTGAAGTGCGAAGACAAAAACCGGATATTACTGAAAAACCCGGGAGGCAAAGTAACCATTGAGGAAAAAGACTACCTGCTGCTGCTGGTAAACGGCCATGAAGAAAAAAAACTTACCCGGTTGTTCCACACCAAAGAGGGCTTTGCCGGTTGATGCCCATGGGCCGCCTGCTTCTCCTGCTCTTGCTTGCCCTGCCCTGGACCGCCAATGCCCAGGCAACCAAAACACTCGATTCGCTGCGCGTGCTGGTGTATGCCCTGCAGGACACAACAACAACCCAGCCAGGGCAGCTAACAACGCTAACGGCTTTTTTGGCCCAGGCGCAAAAAGCCCGCCACCCGGCCGATATCCTCCTGGCCTACCAGCAACTGGCGGTTTTAAATTATCGCCTTGGTAATCTTAACGAGGCCCTGCGCTATTATAAATTATATACCCTGGAACTGGAAACCGGCAACAGGACAACCCAACTCCGGCAACACCAGTTTGAAAAAAGCCTCTACGAAAACGAACTGCGGGCCCTGCAAGAAAAGGCTCTCCTGCTGGAAAAGGAAAACACCGAACTTAAAACCTGGCAGGAAGAATACCGGCAGGCCACCCATTGGATCTCACTGGGGCTGAAAGTGATTACGGTTATTTTCCTGCTGTTGTTTGTTCCCTGGCTTTACCAGCGGCTAAAAAAAAGCCGCCAGCAACCGGCCGCCCCGGCCACCGAAGCCCCGGCCGGCCCCGACCTGACCGAAGTACTGGCCACTACCCGCAACCAACTGGTAACCCTGGAAACCGAGCTGGACCTGGCCGATATCCTGGCCGGGCAGGTTATCCCCCGGCCCGAAAAGGTTTTTGCCGGTAATTTTTCCCTGGCGCAAAAGTTCCTCATCCACCAACCGAAAAAACTGGCCAGTGGTGACGGCCTGTATATGGCCGCGGTGCAGGATAAAACTATTGTAGCCGTTTTTGACACCCCCGGCCACGGGGCTACCGGGGCGCTGCTTTGCGGCCATATCTACAGGCAACTGGAGGATATGGTTAAAAACCAGTCTGTCGTTTCCCCGGCCCTGTTGCTGGCGCCACTGGGAACCTCGTTACAAAAAGTATTCCCGGCCGGTGTGCCGTTTGCAAAAGGCCTAGGTATGGGTATCTGCCTTATTGATGTTAAAGCCAGAAAATTGACCTATGCCGGGGCGCAGATGGCCTTATTTATGGCGTACAAAGGCGTTGTGCACAAAACCCCCGGCACCCGGGCCGGCCTGCTGCAAGAGGATACCCCGGCCACCTATGAAAATACCGAGCTGGCCCTGACCATGGGCATGAACTTTTACCTCAGCACCGATGGTTTCTGGCACCAAACCGGGGGCAGTCAGCAGCAGCCTTTTGGTGAAGGGGCGTTTGTCAAAACCCTGGAATCCCTGTCGCTGCAACCACTGGCAGAACATGAAAGGGTATTAAAAAAAATCCTGGCCGATTGGCAGGGGGGCAACGAACAGGATGACGATATTCTAATGGTTGGGTTTAGCCCGGATTATTCCTACCGCAGTAAAGCTGCAAACAAATAGGCGGGCCAAGTATCTTTGCTGAAAAAACAAAGTTTTCGGGAGAAATATCATGAATAATGATGCAAATCAACCGCCAAACGATTGTTTGTCAGTTAACCCGGCTACGTAAAGTACCAGGCATTGTTTGGTTGTGCCGAAGAAAACCACTAACCTAACCCGGAAAAGTTACCATAGCACAAACGATTACAAACGGTTAAGTACTTTCTTTATCAGGGAATCAATCGTGCGGTAAGGGTTTTTGGCAAAAGTGCCCCGGATACGGTTGGCGATAACGGCATTCACACTGAGCATCTCATGGCCCAGCATATTGGCCATGGCATAGAGGGCCGAGGTCTCCATTTCAAAATTAGTCAGCCAAAAACCTTTATAATGGAAGCAATTCAAATCCCGGAGTAATTGCGGATATTTCAATTCCAGCCTGATCCTTCGCCCCTGCGGGGCATAAAACCCCGGACTGGTTATGGTATTGCCTTTAATCATCCCTTCACCTATCTGTGCCCTAAGTTTCTCCGAGCCTTTGGCGAGGTAGGGGGCGAAAGGTAATTTGGTAGCTTTCTGCACCTTTTCGGCAATCATCTGTTCAAATTCACCAGGGCGGTAATCATAAAAGCACATCAGGTTATCCAGGCCGAGGCCGTACTCCGACACCACATGCGCACCCACGGGGATATCTTCCTGGATAGCCCCGGAAGTGCCTATACGAATAATATTGAGCTGCCGTTTTTCGGGCCTGACTACCTTTTTTTTCAGGTCGATATTTACCAGGGCATCGAGTTCGGTAAAAAATATTTCGATATTATCGGGGCCCATGCCGGTACTGAGTACGGTGATGCGCTTGCCCTTATATTTGCCCACATGCGTGATAAACTCACGCCTGTTCATCTCAAAGTCAATCTTATCAAAATGCTTGCTTACCCGGTACACCCGGCTGGGATCGCCCACAATAATCACATTGTCGGCAATGTGCTTGGGTTTCAGGTTAAGGTGATAAACACTACCGTCCTTATTTAATACCAACTCTGATGCTAAAAACTTATTCATATACTATGGATGCGAACACTAAAGTTAGCCAAAATTGCCTTGAGTGCCAAAGTTATATCATACAGGTCCGGCCGGATTACCAAAAACGGTTTCCCCTTCGGCAATGTCTTTTATCACCACCGAACCGGCACCAAGGCGCGCACCCCGGCCAATTTTAATGCCCGATACCACTGTTACCCCGGAACCGATAAACACCTCCTCGGCTATCTCCACGCCCGAATTGATCACCGAGCCGGAGCCTACCTGCACATAATCCCCCAACCGGGCCTCATGGTTGATAATAGCCCCCGGATGAATAACCAGGTGGCTGCCCAGGGTGCTGTGCGAGCCAATTACCGCACCGGCACCGATATAATTGCCATGACCGATTGCGGCAGAAGAAGCCAGCACCACCGACCCGTGAATGGCATTTACCGGCATTACCTTTCGTTCTTCATTGAGCATCTGTACCAGGTTGCGCCTCATCTCCGTTTCTTCCATGGCCACAAAAGCCTCGCAGGCATCCCCTATCACCGCCAGCAAATCCTGGTCATCAAGAGGCCCCAGCACCGTGACCTCGCCTATTTCTTTGCCGGCCAGGCGGGTATCATCATCCAGGAAGCCATATACCAGCACATTGTTATCCACAAATACTTCCATTACGCTTTTGCCCAGGCTGCCGGCACCCAGTATCATGATTGGTTTCTCCATTCTATTTTTTTCAGGCAAAGATAGCAGACTTACCGGTTATCTGCGGCTAAATTTCCGCGCAATACCATAGCTTATCAAGCTGACAAAAACCAACGAGTAGCCGATGCGGTAGCGGGCCAGGGTACCGTAATTGGGCGCGGCAAAGGTGATGAACACGGCTGCGGTAACTACCAGCAACAGGCAGGCCCAAAGCAGTAACCGGCCGTTGCGGCCAGCCGGCAGTTGAAAATTTAAAACTGCATAGATAAATGCCAGCAACAGCAACCAGCTTTCTGCCAGGGAGAATAATTTCAAGGTGTTTATTCCGGGTAGCCACAACGGCCCGAACAAGCCGGTAACCAGGGCCCGGGGGCTATGCCTCAGGAAGGAGCTTACCGTGGGCTCCAGGTTGCCGAAAACCACTACATTGCCGGCAGGGGAATTTTGCACATACTGGTAATAGTTACCGGCCAGCACCTGCAAAAACCGCGATGGCCAGAAATTAGGATGGCTAAGGCTGGCCACACCTGCCAGGGCCACAAATACGGCTATGATGGTTATCAACTCCAGGTGCCAGGCCGCTTTTGCAGGTAAAACCGCCCGGGCGATAAAAAGCGCCAGCACCGCCACCACCAGTACCGCGGCCAGGTAGTATTTAAGGTACACTACCAGCAACAGGGCCGGCATACAGACCAGCAAATTGATTTTGCCGACCTTACCGCTAAAATATACCCGGATGACAACAGCAAATACGGCTGCCAGGGCGCCAATAGCCAGCGACTCCTTGAGCACCCCCGAAGACCAAAAAACGATGGAGGGAAAAAACAGGGCCGGAATCACCGCCAGCCACTTCATCTGCCCGGCCTTATAAAGGGTGTTGGCAAAAAACCACAAGCCGGCAAAGGCAAAGAGGGACAGGTAAGCAGACGTCAGCCAATAGTTTTCTCCGGTGATTAAGTTAAGGGGGGCCAGTAGTTTGGTCATCAAAGCCGCCCGGGGCTGGAAGGTATAGGCATATCCGGGTATCAGATTATACGCACCATCAAAGTATATCCGGATAAAATTACCCAAGGATACGAAGGCGGCCTGCTTGAGCTTGCCTGCCTCGGCAAACATGGCCCAGGAATCACCATGGCCATAGTACGCAGAATACAAAAGGCCTACGGCTACGCCTGCAGCCAGTTTTAACCCCAGGGCCGGCCAGTACCAGGGCCGCAGGGCACTTTTACGGCTCAGCCAAAACCCGCTGGCAGCAAGGGCAAAAAGCAACACTATGTTGGCCAGGTAAATCATCCTTTGGCCAGTAGTTGATGGCCAACAGGGCAGTGCAGGCACATCTGGTGGCGACAATAATTATTATAAAGCTCGATGGCCCCCTGCGACCCGGCCGCACTATCGGGCTTTATCCCCAATTGCTGCCATCGCCTGATAATGGTATTCTGCTCCGGCTTTTGGGCTTCCAGAAAAGCAATGGCCCGCTCAAGGTATGCCTCATTCTGTGTATAGGTACCATAGGCCACCAGCAACACGGCTGCCACATTTATGCTCAGCACCCGTGCACTTTGCTCACCTATGCCTTGTAAAGAAGTTTTAGCCGGCTTACCGAAATGATAATGGTGCTGCCAGAATTCCGACTGCTTAACCCTGAAAAAAGAAGCTGCCTGGCGGGCCGAAGCAGCGATAATGGCCTGAAAAAGATGCGGGCGGGCAGACAAAACAGCCGCTAACTGGGCAATGCGAATGGTGGGAAAATTGGCCGGCCGCATACGCATAAACTTCCACCAGGCGGGCGCCATGGGGCTGGCGGTAAAATTATATTTGGTTTGCAGCCAGGCAAACTCCCGGCGCAGCGTTTCGGCATAGGCCGCGCCCCCCGCACCTGTGGGCAGCAGGCCGGCCATGCCCAGCAAATAAGCCTCTATTTGTTGCTGCGAAGCCAGTTTCCTGATGAGCCGGTGATCGGTGACCTGGGCCAATTGCTTAAAAGCCGCATTATTCTTTTTAAAGCCAAAATATTCAAAGAGCAGGTGCAGGGCCACCCGCTCCCAGTCACCCTTAAATTCAGCCAGCATGGCCAGCACCTGGCCACCCTTCCGCTGCAGCCGTTCTACCAGGGCCTTGTTAAAGGCGCTGGTTTTATAAACAGCCTCTACCTGCCCGATAAAAGCAGCACAAGGAATTGCCTGCAAGGAGCTTTGCAATTGCCGGTATTTAAGCAGCCAGCCTTTGGCCACCAGCGGCTTTAGTTCCACCACCGGCAAGGGGGTGCCATCCTGCCTTTGGGCTTCGGCATCGTGCTGCCACACCACATGCAAAACCACCTTATTATAGGCCGGGTCAAGATGGTGGTTATGCTGCTGCCAGGCCGAGGCCAGTACATGAACCTCAACATCGCCAACCCACTCTACCTTATTGATTTTTATCCTGGCAGCCGCAAAATCCGGGCCCGCATCGGTATTCAACAGGCCTTGTTTAAGTACCGTAACCGGCTCCCCGGCCACGGTGGTTAAGGCAGTGGTGTTAAATGCTTGTGTTTGCCAGATATATTGCAGCACCGCTTCGGTCATGCTACAAATTGAACGAAACCCTTGCGCAATTACAAATACCGGTCGAGGTATTCCGCCATTTGTTGTTGCAAAGCCCCGGCTGCAGCCCCGGCTGCACGGGCAAAGCCCTCATCCTGACCGGCAAAAATGATGCCCCGCGAAGAGTTTACCAGTAGCCCGCACTGACTGTTCATGCCGTTTTTCGTTACTTCCTCCAGGCTGCCCCCCTGTGCCCCTACCCCGGGAACAAGCAGGAAATGATCGGGTATCAGCTTCCTGATGTGAGCCAGCTCATCTGCCCGGGTAGCCCCTACAACGTACATCAGCTTATCACTATGCCCCCATGCAAGGCTTTTATTAATAACATATTCATACAGCTTTGAGGGCACAATGTTGAAAAAATTGCTGTCATCGTAAACCGCCAATTGCTCAAAGTCGCGGCTGCTGTCATTTGAGGTTAGGGCCAGCAGGATAGCCCACTTATCATCATAGGCCAGGTAAGGGGTTACGGCATCGGCACCCATGTAGGGCGACAGGGTAATGGCATCAAAATTCATTTGCTCGAAAAAGGCCCGGGCATAATGCTTAGAGGTATTGCCGATATCGCCCCGCTTGGCATCGGCAATGGTAAAAACTTCAGCCGGCAGGTATTCCATGGTTTTGGCCAGGCTTTCCCAGCCCCTGGCCCCCTGGCTCTCATAAAAGGCCAGGTTTGGCTTGTAGGCCACGGCAAAATCCAGCGTAGCCTCTATAATTTGCTTGTTGAAGGCAAAAACGGGATCGGCTTCGTTAAGCAGGTGCCGGGGTATGCTATTGATATCCGTATCGAGGCCAACACAGAGGTAGGACTTTTTGGCCTTTATCTGCTGAAACAATTCCTCTTTAGTCATGTAACAAAGCTATAAAAAAAGCCGCACAAGGCGGCTTAAATTTCGGTAAATAATTATATTTATTATCGGATATCTATAATTTGATCTTCGGATAAACCGGAGGTGTCAAACTTAAAATAGCTATCGGGCAGGTTCACGTTTGACTTAAAGTTGGCGATCAGATAAGAATACTCGCTACCCTCCCGGTCGAACAGGGTGAATTTACGTAACAGCCTGTCGTTGGCACCGATTTCTATCCGTACCTTAAAGTACTGGGCGTCCTTATCATTGGGTACCAGGTCCACCACATCATAGCGCTTGCCCCCTACGGTTATGGTATTCAGGTAGAGGTACTTATAGCCTTCCTTATAAATGTTGAAGATGGAAGAAGGCGTAATATCACCGCCCTCCGGATTATTATTGTCGATAGTTACTTCCGGCTCATCTAAGTTGGGCAGGTAAGTCCAGACGGTAGTGCCATCGTTATAAATCTGCTGGTCCTGCATTTCCAGACGGTACATATCGCCTTTAACGCTTATTTTACCGCTAAACGACTCGTTAATCCCCTCTACCTTATTGGTCATGGTATAGGCAAGATCGGCCTGAAATGACGGGATACCCTTATAGGTATTGCTCATGGCATCCAAAATTTCCCGTGCCTTAGGGTCTTGCTGTGCCTGCACCTGGTTAACTATCGTTAATGCCAGTGCCATAAATAAAAAATTCTTATACATTTTACCTTTATTTTCTAATTGTCTTTTAATTCACTCAATAATTGTTCCAAACTGTATTCATCGGGGATTAAGACCTCCCGGGCTTTGCTGCCCTCAAAAGGGCCCACAATGCCGGCAGCTTCCAACTGGTCGATCAGGCGGCCGGCCCGATTATAACCAAGTTTCATTTTACGCTGGATCAGGGAAGTGCTGCCCTGCTGGTGCCTGACAATCAGGCGGGCAGCCTCATCAAACAACACATCCCGGTCGTCCAGGTCAACATCCACCTTGTCGCCAGCCTCATCGCCCTCATATTCGGGCAACATATAGGCCGACTCATACCCACGCTGGCTGCCGATGAACTCACACACCTTTTCCACCTCGGGGGTATCAATAAAGGCACACTGCAGGCGGATAATATCGGAGCCCTGCGAAAACAGCATATCGCCCATGCCCACCAGTTGGTCAGCCCCACCGGTATCGAGGATCGTGCGGGAATCGATTTTGGAGGTTACCCGGAAACTCAAACGGGCCGGGAAGTTGGCCTTGATAACCCCGGTAATTACGTTTACCGATGGCCGTTGGGTAGCCACCACCAGGTGGATACCGATGGCCCGGGCCAGTTGCGCCAGGCGGGCGATGGGGGCTTCAATTTCTTTGCCGGCCATCATCATCAGGTCGGCCAGTTCATCAATTACCAGCACAATGTAAGGCAGAAAACGGTGGCCTTTTTCGGGGTTCAGCTTGCGGCTGACAAACTTCGTATTGTACTCCTTGATATTGCGGGTGCCGGCATCTTTGAGCAGGTCATAACGGGCATCCATTTCAATGGTCAGGGAATTAAGGGTGTTGACCACTGTTTTGGTATCGGTGATGATGGGTTCTTCAGAGCCCGGAAGTTCGGCCAGAAAATGCCGTTCCAGCTTATTAAACAGGCTCAGTTCCACCTTTTTGGGGTCAACCAGCACGAACTTAAGCTGTGAAGGGTGCTTTTTGTAGATCAGTGAGGCCAGAATTACATTAATCCCCACCGATTTACCCTGGCCCGTGGCCCCGGCCATAAGGATGTGCGGCATTTTGGCCAGGTCCACCACATATACTTCGTTGGAGATGGTTTTGCCCAGCACCACCGGCAACTCATAATCGCTCTTCATGAACTTTTCCGTACCCAACACACTTTTAATATCCACCATCTCACGGTTTTTATTGGGCACCTCAATACCGATGGTTCCTTTACCGGGAATGGGCGCGATAATGCGGATGCCGAGGGCCGATAAACTGAGGGCAATATCATCCTCCAGATTTTTGATTTTGGATATCTTGATACCGACATCGGGCACAATCTCATAGAGGGTAACCGTGGGGCCGATGGTAGCTTTGATGCTGGCAATACCAATATTGAAATTGGTCAGGGTTTCAACAATTTTGTCCTTATTGAGTTGCAGCTCTTCTTTGCTCACCTTTACCGAGGTGTTGGAATAGTCATTCAGCAGGGTAAGGGGCGGGTATTGGTAAGTACCCAGATCGAGCGTAGGATCATAATTCTCGGCTTTTTTGGCTTTGGCTTCGTCATGCTCTTTTTCGATGACAAACTCGGGCTCTGCCTGCGCTGTTTCCCTGGCGGCTTCCTCCGCCCCCAATACTTCAAGTTCTACCTCACCTTTGGCGGCCGGCCCCCCGGCAGCAGGCGGTTCTTCATCGCCAGGATCACCCAAATCAACCGTAACCGGTTCTATTTTTTCCCCCAGTTGCTGCTCAATATCTTCAACCCCGGCCTCTACTTTCTTTTTTAACCCCAGCAGCGAGGTGACATTAAAGAAATAAATCACAAACACGATCAACGAAAACAGCAACAACAATACTGTGCCCCAGCCTACCAGGCTGTTTATTTTGATGGCCAGGTCATAGCCAACCCCCCCGCTGAGGAAACTCAGGGCGGTCGGCTCTTCAGTACTGTTCACCACATCGCCCAGAAACAGGCTTATCCATACCAAAAAGAACAATACAAAAATAGTGGCCGAATTAAGGGGCAAAATAGCCCTGCGGAAAACTATCGTATAGCCATAAATAAACAACAGGGGCGGAATAAGAAAGGAAGCAACACCAAACCACGCAAAGATAAAATAATGAGCGGCCAGCGCCCCCGATAGTTTCATCCAGTTTTCCACCTCCAGCCCCGATTGAAACAGGCCGATTTCCTGGACCGATTCCACTACGCTCTGGTCGGCTTTGCCGGTAAACAGGTACGACACAAAGGCTACCAGCAAAAACAACGACACCACCAACAGGAAAAAGCCTACCGTAAGCTGGAAGCGCCTGTCACCCAGGAATTTCAGCTTCAACGAAAAAGACCTTCCGGTGGGTTTCTTTTTGGTTTTAAAGGTGTTGGATTTATAGGTGTTTTGTGCCATTTAGTTCAATTGTCTCCGCAGCGGTACCTCAGTAAAGGCTAAAATAACATTAAGCTATACATATAAACAACTTTACAGGCCTGCATTTAGAATTGCCTTATTGATATTTTTTACAAAGGAAGGCCCATTATAGATAAATCCGGTGAAAATCTGGATAAGATTTGCCCCGGCCCGCAGCTTTGCCAGGGCCTCTTCCGGGGTCATTATACCGCCTACGCCAATAATTACTGCCTCCGGCCCCAGCCCCTGGCGCAAAAACCGGATGACTGCGGTAGCCCGGTCGGCCAGCGGCTTGCCACTGAGGCCACCGGCCCCGATAGCGGCCAGTTTTTGGGGTGAAGTAGTCAACCCCTGGCGCTCAATGGTGGTGTTGGTAGCAATAATGCCGTCTATTTTGGTTTCCTGTACAATGCCGATGATTTCCTGCAACTGGCTGTCGGACAGATCGGGGGCTATTTTGAGTAAAATAGGTTTACGGGCTGGTTTTTGCCGGTTACGCGCCTGCAAACGGGTAAGCAGGTTAAACAACGGCTCCTTGTCCTGCAAGGCCCGTAAGTTTGGCGTGTTGGGTGAGCTAACGTTAACCACAAAATAATCAACCACCGCAAACAAAGCCTCGAAGCAATATTCATAATCGCTGATGGCGAGGTCATTATCCGTGGCCTTGTTTTTGCCAATATTGCCCCCCACCAGCACCGTTGCCTGCCGCTGGCGTAACCTCTGCACAGCCGCCTCAACGCCATCGTTATTAAAACCCATGCGGTTAACCAGTGCCTGGTCCCCGGGCAGGCGGAACAACCGGGGCCGGGGGTTGCCTGCCTGCGGTTGGGGGGTGAGGGTACCGATTTCGATAAAGCCGAAGCCAAAGGGTGCCAGCAAATCAACCATTTGGGCATCTTTGTCAAACCCCGCGGCCAGGCCTACCGGGTTGGCAAACGTAAGGCCCAGGAATTGGCGTTGCAACCGCTTGTCGTTTACCGTAAACAAGCCCCGTAGCAGGCCGGGAATACCCGGGACCTGATGGATAACATGCAGGAATTTTACCGTAAAATGGTGGACTTTCTCGGGATCGAAAAGGAACAGTAACGGCCGGATCAGGTACGTGTACAAGGTAAATTAAGGTTTGTGCAAATATAGGGCAAACTATATCCAGCCGTGGGCGTGCGCAGAAAATTTTGCCTGGCGGCCATCAGCTCCGCGGATGAAACTCCTGGATAACCTGCTTCAGGTAGCCTTTGTCGAGGTGGGTGTAAATTTCGGTAGTGGTAATTGATTCATGCCCCAGCATTTCCTGTACGGCCCGCAGGTCGGCCCCGCCCTCAATCAGGTGGGTGGCAAAAGAATGGCGAAAAGTATGCGGGCTTACTTTTTTCTTTATCCCGGCCCGGGCGGCCAGGTTTTTAATAATGGTAAAGATCATCACCCGGGTAAGCCGGCTGCCCCTGCGGTTAAGGAAAACAATGTCTTCCTCCCCTTTTTTACACGGTTGGTGTACCCGCCATTCCGTTAAGTAAATATTCAGGTACTTGATAGCCTCAGCGCCTATGGGCACCAGCCGCTCCTTATTGCCTTTGCCCACCACCCGCAAAAAACCGGCCTCCAGAAACAAGTTGCTCAAGTTAAGGTGAGTGAGTTCCGACACCCGCAAACCGCAACTATAGAGTACTTCCAGGATCGCCCGGTTACGGGCACCTTCGGGTTTCGCGTGGTCGATGGCTGCCAGCAGGGCATCAATTTCATGCACCTCCAGGGTATCGGGCAACTTACGGCCCAGCCGGGGGGCATCAATCAGGGCTGCCGGGTCGTGGGGCAGGCGTTTTTCCAGCACCAGGAACTTATAAAAAGCCTTGATGCCGCTGATGATCCGGGCCTGCGAATGGGCCGACAGCCCCAGTTGGCCGATGGTAGTTAGAAAAGAGGTGAGGGTATGCGGGGTTACCTCCGCCACGCCAATTTCAATGCCGGGCATTTCGCCATAGGCCTTTAGTTTGCCGACATCGCGCAGGTAGGCCTCGATAGAGTTGTCGGACAAGCCCCTTTCGAGCTTTAAATAGTTTTTAAAATCACGGATTTCAGCATCCCACTGCATTACCTGGCGCTCATTTAGTCAAAGCCAAAATACAGCATTTATCAGATATTTGCGGAGGTTTGCCCGGTATTTAACCATTTGTTTGTTGGTAACTCAGCCATTATCCGGTACTTTTGATTAGCGATGAAGATACACATTATCAACGGGCCCAACCTCAACCTGCTGGGCAAGCGGGAGCCGGAAGTGTATGGCGACCAATCGTTTGACAGCTTTCTGGAAGCTTTGCGGGCGCGTTTCCCGGAAGTAGCCTTAACCTGCTTTCAGTCGAATATTGAGGGGGAAATAATTACCGATTTGCAAAAATGGGGCTTTGCGGCCAACGGTATCATCCTCAATGCCGGGGCCTATACCCACACGTCTATTGGCATTGGCGATGCCATAGGGGCCATAACCACCCCGGTGGTTGAAGTCCATATCAGCAATATCTATGCCCGCGAAACCTACCGTCATCAAAACCTGTTGTCGGGCAAATGTGTAGGCATTATCTCCGGCCTGGGGCTGGACAGTTACCGGCTGGCCATCGAATACTTTTTAAATTCGCTAAAATAGGGGCCGGTTAACCGGGTTTACTTAGTTTTGCGCAAAAATTTAACCAAGACCGCTATGTCGTTTAGTTTCAAAGAAATCGCTTCCGTAACCCTGATCCTGTTTTCGGTAATTGATGTTATCGGTAATGTGCCGGTTATTGTGGATTTACGTAAGAAAGCCGGCAAAATCCACTCCGGCAAGGCCACCATTGTAGCCGGGGTGTTAATGGTTAGTTTTCTTTTTCTCGGTGAGTCGATATTAGGGCTTTTTGGTATTGATGTGCAATCATTTGCCGTGGCCGGGGCCATCATCATGTTCATTATTTCCCTGGAAATGATCCTGGGCATTACCCTTTTCCACCACGACTCCACTGAATCGGGCGGGGCCTCCATCGTGCCCATTGCCTTTCCGTTGATTGCCGGGGCCGGCACCTTAACTACCATCATCTCCCTGCGGGCCGTTTACGAAGCCGGCAGTATAATGGCCGGCATTGTGGTTAACCTGGCCTTCGTTTATCTGGCATTGAAAGCAGCCGGCTGGTTAGAAAAGAAAATCGGCCCTTCAGGCTTCAGCGTACTACGCAGGGTATTCGGTATCATTGTGCTTTCTATTGCCGTAAAACTTTTTACCGACAACCTTGGCAGCTAAACAAACAATTAAACTTTACACCGATGGCGCAGCCAAAGGCAACCCCGGCCCCGGGGGCTACGGGGTGGTGCTCAAATTCGGTAACCACTACCGGGAGTTAAGTGAGGGGTTTAAAGAAACCACCAATAACCGGATGGAACTGCTGGCGGTAATCAAAGGGCTGGAAGCGCTGAAGACCAACGAGCACCCGGTGGCCATTTATTCCGATTCAAAATATGTGGTGGATGCCATTAACAAAGGCTGGTTGCGCAAGTGGGTAAAAACGGGGTTCAAAAAAAAGAAAAATATTGACCTCTGGCAACGGCTCCTGCCTTTGCAGGAAAGGTTTGACCTGAGCTTTCATTGGGTAAAAGGCCATGCCGGCCATGCCGAAAATGAACGCTGCGACCAACTGGCCGTAGAAGCCGCTGAAGGTAATAACCTCAAGGCAGATGAAGGGTTTATCCGCAATAGTTAGCCCGAAAAATGCCTAAGCATTTTTCGCCCACAGGGCTGAAGGCCCCGAGGCCGCGGGTTAACCTTCCTTAACCGTTTCCGGGGTAACCTTTTCTTCGATAAAATCAAAACCAAACGCCTTCAACTCATCCAGGATGGGCTGGTAGATTTCCTTGTAAATGGGTATCTGCACGCCCGGGGTGGTTATCTTACCTTCCAGGATAAGTTTGGTGGCAATACCCAAGGGCAGGCCCACCGATTTTGACATGGCCGTGTTCACCGGGTCTTCGCCAATAGACACCATGGTAGCATGCTCTTCCTGCTCTACCCCCCGGTCATCAATATAATTAAACTTGTGCCACATCACAATCATATCGTTATCCTCCTCGGTGAGGGTCCATTTCTTCTTCAGGATATGCTCCAGTATCTGGGCCGGGGTGCCCTCCTCCAGGCCCACCGGCTCATGCGAAAACATACCCAGCCATTTTATTTTGTGCATTACTTCCGACTCCATCTCCAGGTTAAGGTAATGGGCCAGCTTCAGTTCTACCGAATCGTTGGGGTTGTAAAACAGAAACGAATTGGTAAACTCGCGGTGGGTCATCGCACCCACATTCTCCATTTTATAGCTGTCGTCCGTAGCCCCCAGTTGTACAAACACATCCCAGGCTTTGCAAAAACCGGGGCGCCTGAACGTACCCCGGTAAAGGGTTTTTATGCCCCGCAGGTTATACACATCAAGATACTTTAACGAATCGCGGTTGGCATAGCCTTCGAAATACCCATAGCCGGGGATGTACACGATTTCGGTACGCCTGAACAGCCGCTGGTAAGGGATGTACTTGTATTTGCCCTGCTGGATAAACTTTACATAGCCCTGGCCGGCCATCACCACATTGCGGGGGTTCCAGGTAAACTTGTACTGCCAGGGGTTATCGTTGGTATTGGGGGCCAGCAAGCCCCCGGTAAACGATTCAAAGCCAATCAGTTTATAATTATTGGCCCTGATCTGGTCTATTACCCGCATAGCCGACATGTGGTCAATACCGGGGTCAAGGCCACACTCATTTAAAAATACCAGCCCTTTGGCTTTTACCTGTTCGTCAATCGCCCGCATTTCGGGGGTTACATACGAGGCCGTAACCAAATGTTTGCCCTGTTGCAAACAGGCATTGGCCACCCGTTGATGGAAGCGGGCCGGCAGCATACTGATCACCAGGTCTGACTTACCAATTTCGCTCAGCAGGTGCTCCTCATCCTTCACATCAAACTTAAAGGTGCGGGCAATGCCGTTGCCTTTTTGGGCCGCTATCTGCGGGTCAACATCGCCAATGGCCAGTGTCCACGACTTCTTTTTGCAGAGGTTGAGCAGGTAATCGATAAGGGTAGAAGCCGAACGCCCGGCCCCGAATAAGAGAATGTTTTTCATGCAGAGAATTAATCTACCTCAAATTAAGTTGAAGAATTACTCACCGCAAACAATAATGAAGAAATAATATTTGCATATCTTTCGGGTAAAATAAGCTTGCGTATGGATGGATTCAGGGTATGTGCCCCGGCAGGGTTGGATGAGGCACAAAAAACTGTGGTGGCAGCCGCTATCCGGGCAATCGACACGTCCTACTCCCCCTATTCAAAATTTGCCGTGGGGGCCGCGTTATTATTGCAAAACGGCACCCTGATTACCGGCAGCAACCAGGAAAACATGGCGTACCCCTCAGGCATTTGTGCCGAAAGGGCGGCCTTGTTTGCCTACGGCTCGCAGGGGATATCCGATAATATTGTTAAATTAGCTGTGTTTGCCCGGCACCATCATGCCGAACCGCTGGCAACCGGGGCCCCGTGTGGTGCCTGCCGGCAGGTAATGCTGGAGTATGAGTTAAAACAGAAAAGCCCTTTTGAAGTCATCTTTTATCATGATTCATCCTACGTTATCGCGGCCAGTGCACGGGCTTTGCTGCCGTTTCATTTCCATTTATAAGGGCTGATGAATGAGTGAAGAGATATTAATAGCGTTAATCAGGCTGTTTGCCGTAATCAGTAAGCAGGATGGCGGGGTAACCGAAGGCGAGCGCGAGTATGTGCTGGCCTTTTTCCGCCAGCAGCTTGGCCATAATGATATCGACAAGTACATAGCCATGTACGATACCTACTCCGGTTACGGCCAGCAGAAAAAAACCGGCACCACTACCCTGGAGGACTCCCTGCAGGCGCTGAAAGTCAGCAAAAAAATTAACCAGACCCTGACGCAAAGGCAGAAAGTAATTGCCATAATTGAATCTATTGCACTGATCAACTCGGATGACCATCTGACGGAGCACGAACTAACCGTGCTGAACACGGTAACGGCTGTGTTTAACATCCCCGATAAAACGGTAAATTTGCTCCGCCAGTTTGTTACCGGGGAAGCCCTGCAGGCCTTCAACCATAATAATGCCCTGATTGCCGGCCACCAGATCAGGGAACGGACCGATGCCCTGTTCCTGGAGCTGGCCATCTCCGGCCAGCTTACGTTTATCTATGAACAGGCAACCGACCTGTATTTTGTAAAATACGAAGGGGAAGAAGACCTTACCCTCAACGGCATGACCATCGTGCCGCGGAAATCTTACCTGTTTTCGGTGGGCAGTATCATCAAGCTCCCCCGTGGCCAGACAATTTATTTTAGTGATATCATTTCCCGTTTCAGCCGCACGCGGGTAAAAGATAAAATTTCCTTTGTCGCCACCAACCTTGAGTTCCGCTTCCCCAAATCCGATAACGGGGTTAAGAAAATCAACATCCAGGAATCGGAGGGGCAGCTTATCGGCATCATGGGCGCCAGCGGCTCGGGCAAAACCACCTTGCTGAAATTGCTGGCAGGCATCCTGCCGCCCAACAGCGGCTCGGTAAAACTCAATGGCACCAATATTGCCGTGCTCGACAAGCATACGGAAGGCTCCATTGGCTATGTGCCGCAAGACGATATCCTTTTTGAAGAGCTGACGGTTTATCAGAATATGTTTTTCAATGCCCGCCTGAGCGTTTCCGACAAAACCGATGAAGAAATTGACCGCATTATTGATAAAAGCCTGAAAAACCTGGGGCTGGAACACACCAAAGACCTGAAGGTAGGCAATGTAATGGCCCAGACCATTAGTGGCGGCCAGCGCAAACGCCTGAATATTGCCCTGGAGCTAACCCGCCAGCCCCCGGTGCTGTTTGTTGATGAGCCTACCTCAGGGCTGTCATCCCGGGATTCGGAAAATGTTATCGACCTGCTCAAAGAACTCACCTTGCTGGGCAAACTGGTGTTTGTGGTTATCCACCAGCCGTCTTCAGACATCTACAAGATGTTTGACAAGGTAATTATTATGGATACCGGAGGGTATCCTATTTTTTACGGCAACCCTATTGAGGCCATCTCTTACTTTAAAAATATCAGCCAGCAACTCGACCACAGCAAAGCTATCTGCGAGGCCTGCGGCAATGTAAACCCCGAGCAAATTTTCGATATCATTGAAGCCAAGGTAGTTGACGAATTCGGTAATTTCTCAGACAAGCGTAAGATTACCCCGGAAAAATGGTACGAATATTATAACCAGAAGCTAACCCCGCCTGTGGTAGAGGAAGTAAAGAAGCCCCCGGCCAATGCTTTCCGGATACCCCCACGGCTGAAACAGTTTTCCATCTTTCTCCAGCGTGACGTGCTGTCGAAAATTGCCGATAAACAGTATATGCTGGTTAACTTCCTGGAAGCCCCGGTGCTGGCCCTGATCCTGGCGTTTGTCATCAAATACAAAAACAGCCCCGGGGGCGAATATGTTTTCCTTTACAACGATAACATTCCGGCCTACCTGCTGATGAGCATTATTGTGGCCCTTTTCCTTGGTATGTCGGTGAGTGCCGAAGAAATAATTAAAGACCGCAAGCTACGCGCCCGGGAGCAATTCCTGCACCTCAGCAAGACCAGCTACCTGTTATCCAAGGTGGCTATCCTGTTTAGCCTGTCGGCCTTTCAGATCATCACCTTTGTGGTTATCGGCAATGCCATCCTCGAAATCAAACAGATGACCTGGACCTTCTGGCTGATACTTTTCAGCACCGCTACGTTTGCCAATATCCTGGGATTAAATATCAGCTCCGCCTTTAAATCGGCCATTACCGTGTATATTATCATCCCCATTATCCTCATTCCGCAGATGATCCTCTCGGGCCTGCTGTTTAGTTTTGATAAGCTGAACGACAATATTGTTGCCAAAGGTACCGTCCCCCTGGCCGGTGATATTATGGCTTCGCGCTGGGCCCTGGAAGCCCTGGCCGTGGATATGTACAAGAACAACCCCTACGAATACCCCCTGTTTGCAGCCGACAGCCGCAAGCATAATGCCAATTATAAATCGGCCTACTGGACGAAAGAACTGCGGCAGAAGGTAAATTTTGTGGCCAATAATTTTATCTATAAAGATGCGGAAATCAGCAGGAATGTTGACGATGCCCTGCTGACCATCAAAAATGAATTGCAGCAGGAGCCGTTTAAGGGCGGGCTTGCCGGGGTACACCTGGATACCCTGCTGGCACGGGAGGCCATCTCGCCCCGCACCCTGCTGGTTTTACATACCTACCTGAAAGATGCCGAAGCCCATTATATAAAGGAGGCCACAGCGGCACAAACCAAAATAGATAAAATAATTGCCTTCCTGGAGTCTTCCGACCAGTATGAATACGATGCCGCCCGGTTTAAAAAACTGTACTTCAATGAAAACCTGGAAACCCTGGTGCGCAACACTAACACCAGAAACCGTATTATTGAAATCGGCAACCGTTTTATCAGAAAAATTGACCTGATTTATTTTGAGCCGGCCAAACCCGCCAACCCGTTGAATTACCGCACCCACATGTATGCCCCGCAGAAGTATTTCCTGGGGATAAAGTTTGACACTTTCTGGTTTAATATGGGGGTGATTTGGTCTATGACATTTATTCTTTATCTTACACTTTATTTCGACATCTTCGAGAAAATAGTGGCAAGAAGGTGGTTTAAACGTTAAGAATATCAATACCAAAGAATTATCCGAAGAAGAAAATTATTTTATACATTTGCTCATCTAATAAAAACATTATGAAATCTTATTATTATACCATTTTGCTTGGCTTGTTACTTGTTGCATGTGGTGGTAATAAAAAACCTGATATGGCCGAAGTGGAAACTTCCCTGGCTGCCGAAGACCCCGGCCTGCCGGAAATTTCTGCGGAAAATATTGAGGCTATCCTGGCCAGCATCCCCTCGCCCCTGGAGTTATCATCGCATATCCAGGAAGCGGGTATCGCCTATAATGCCGGCTACTTAAACAGTACCGACAATTACGAAAACTATCAGACCAGTAATAAAAAGGCCCTTAACCTGGGCATTTACGGTACCGACCTGGGCTATACCAACCTGTACAGCCAGGTACAGGACGGGCTCGATTACCTGTCGGTAGTGCATAAATTATCCGATGACCTGAACATTGGCCATTTCTTTGATTTTGAGAGCCTGAAAAGGTTGACCGATAATAATGCCAACCTGGATTCGCTGCTGATGATCACCAACCAGAATTTCGACCGGATAAACAACCACTTTGTTGAACAAAACAAGGCCAGCCTGAGCTCGCTGCTGCTTACCGGTGGCTGGTTAGAAGCCTTGCACATTACCAACCAGGTAGCGCTGACCCAGATGCAAAACGAAGACCTCCGCGAGCGTATTGGTGAGCAAAAAATTGTGCTGGACAACATCATTCTCCTGCTTACGGTTTACAGTGAACACGACAAGCAGATAGCCGAACTGCTGAACGATATAAAAAAGCTGGAAAAAGCTTACGAAAATGTTAATATCACCTATAAATACGAAGAATCCACCTCGAAAGTAGTGGATGGCGTGCTGGAAATAACCAGCAACAGCACCAGCGAGGTGCACATTACCGATGAAGACATAAACAAAATTGCTGCGGCAGTTGAAGAAGTTAGGAATAAAATTATTAGTTGATTAATTGCAAACAATGAACAACAGGATAGTGAACTTGAGGAAGATGAAAGGCTTTGTATTTTTAGTGGCGTTTTTTGGTTTTGCTACCGGCAGCGTACTGGCCCAGTGTGATGCGGCCAGCAAGGCAGCCGGCTGCACCCCCAGCCCCGACTCCGGCTACACGCTGATCAAAAGTTTTGCGGTGGACGGCAAAGGCGGCACTAAAACCAAAATTGAGTATTCGTATGTGTTTACCAAAGGCACCAAATACCTGGTAAATGTCTGCGGTGACGGCAGCTCGCCCGATGGCGTGGTGGTAACCCTGTACGACAAATACCGCAATAAGGTAGCCAGCAACCTGGTAAATGGCAAAATTGTTAAGGCCATTTCTTACCCCTGCCCGGCCACGGGCATCTACTATATCACCTACACCTTCGAGAAATCAAAAGCCTACTGCGGGGGCAGCACCATCGGCTTTAAACGGTTGGGGTAGGGCTTGGCTTTGGCAGAACAAAAACGGCCCCTGCGGAGAGGCCCCTCCTCACATCAGTGCGTTTTATTTTGCGCCTAAGCTAAAACTTTTGCCATGGTCTCACCGATATCGGCCGGGGATTCCACTACATGCAGGCCGCATTCGCCCATAATCTTCATCTTGGCGGCTGCGGTATCATCGGCCCCGCCAATGATAGCCCCGGCATGGCCCATGCGTTTGCCTTTGGGCGCAGTCTGGCCGGCAATAAAGCCCACCACGGGCTTTGGGTTCCCCTGGGCCTGGATCCAGCGGGCGGCCTCGGCCTCGTAATTACCGCCAATCTCACCAATCATAACAATCCCCTCCGTTTCCGGGTCGTTCATAAACAGTTCTACCGCCTCTTTGGTAGAGGTGCCGATAATCGGGTCGCCCCCAATGCCAATGGCCGTGGAAATGCCCAGGCCGGCTTTTACCACCTGGTCGGCTGCCTCATACGTTAAGGTACCCGATTTGGACACAATGCCGATCTTCCCTTGCTTAAAAACAAAGCCCGGCATAATGCCTACTTTGGCCTCTCCCGGGGTAATTACCCCCGGACAATTGGGCCCCACCAGGGTAACTTCCCTGGTGCGGATGTACTCTTTGGCGGTAACCATATCTTTGGTGGGGATGCCTTCGGTAATGGCCACAATCACTTTGATACCGGCATCGGCCGCCTCCATAATGGCATCGGCCGCAAAAGCCGGGGGCACAAAGATAATTGACACATTGGCGCCAACTTCATTCACCGCATCGGCCACCGTATTAAATACCGGCCGGTCAAGATGAGTTTGCCCGCCTTTGCCGGGCGTTACCCCGCCTACCACATGGGTACCATACTCAATCATTTGCGCGGCATGGAACGTGCCCTCGGAGCCGGTAAACCCCTGCACTACCACCTTAGAATCCTTGTTGACTAAAACACTCATCTTGTTTGCTGGTTAATATTGACTGTTATCGGTTTAAAGTGCCACAAAACTAACCTAAATAGGCTGTTAATCAAAGGGGCCGGAGCCAAAGAATCTGGCCCGCAGCCGGCCGGGGGGGTCGGCTGTACAACTACGTGCGGGCAGTGTTCATTTTCGTACTTATTTCTTTTATTTTACTTAGATTAAATTTTATAACCTATTGATTATCTAATAATTATTCATTCTGGCACGGGTGTTGCCATAGGCAGGATGGTCAAAAACTCAAAATACGAACAACATGAAAACGCTTGCTGACACTTTCCCGCTGCTGGTGGCCCGACTGGCCGTCCTGCTCACTATGCTGCCCTCCCCGGTGGTAAAAGCAGAACCCGTTGTTTACCCCGGTAACCCTACAGAAATCAAAACAATACCGGTACCTGATCAGGTGCCGGATGATACGATAGGGTACATCAGGGATATCACCCTGAAGTTTTATGATGAAAATTTTGAGTTGGTTTTTTCTGTCACCGTATGCGCGCAAGATTACGATTGCGATGAACGCCTCAATCAACTCATCAACCAAAGTGATTTTATCACCGAAGTTGACCAAATCAGGATCTACATCCTGAAACACTAACGGCTTTTCGTTTAGGTTAAATAAGAAAGGAGGGAAACGCCCTCCTTTTTTTTTAGCCAAAAAACCCTAACTTGGCAGGTAACTCAGCCCTTAACCCTAAACTTATGAAAAAACTGCTGCTGTTTATCCTTGTTTTGCTCCTGGCCGTTTTTGCCTACGGCTATTGGTATTTGTCCGGCACCAAACCGGTTTATGAAGGAAAATTAACCCTTTCCGGGCTGCAGGAAACGGTAACCGTAAAATACGACCGGTATGGTATCCCACATATCTACGCCCAAAACGAGGCCGATGCCTATTTTGCCCTGGGTTATCTGCAGGCCCAGGAGCGGCTGTTTCAGATGGAGATGGTCCGCAGGGTGGCCACAGGTACCCTGGCAGAAATATTTGGTACCGAATTTGTCAAGACCGATAAACTTTTCCGCACCCTGGGCATAGCCCGGAAATCAACTTATTTTGCCCAAAAGTTCGAGCAGCACAACCAAGTGTACAAGCAGGCGGCCCTGGCCTACTTTGCCGGCATCAACCGTTATATTGACGATGGCCCCACCCCGGTTGAATTCAGCCTGCTTGGCATTCCCAAAGAACATTTCTCGGTAACCGATGCCTATAATGCTGCCGGCTATATGTCGTTTGGCTTTGCCGATGGTTTTCGCACCGACCCGTTGGCGGCCAAAATTGCCGCTACCCTGGGCATGCCGTACCTGAACGACCTGGGATTACATACCCTCTACGACTCCACCTATCTTCAGTCCTATTTTCAACCAGCTGCCACCAGGCTAACCGGCTTAACCCGGATAATCGAGTCCATCCCCATACCCCTGCTGCAGGGTAGCAACAGTTGGGTAATCGGCCCGGACAAATCCGCCAGCGGCAAGCCGGTTTTTGAGAACGACACCCACATTGGTTTCTCGCAGCCCTCGGTGTGGTTTGAAGCCCACCTGGAATATCCCGGCACTTCCCTCTATGGCCATTACCTGGCCGGTTTCCCCTTTGCCATCCTCGGCCACAACCGCTATGCCGCCTGGGGTATGACCATGTTTGAAAACGATGATGTGGATTTATTCCAGGAAAAAGCCAACCCGGAGAACGAAAGTCAAATCTGGCGGGTTGACCAGTGGCAGGCGCTGAAAACCCGCGAAGAGGTTATCAAAGTAAAAAACGGGGAACCGGTAACTTTCACTGTGCGGGAGTCCGACCACGGGCCCATCATCAACGATGTACTGCTAAGTGAAAAAACAGCAACCCAGCCAGTAGCCGTATATTGGGAATACCTGCATGCCGACAAAGAACTTTTTGAGGCTACCTACACCCTGGGACAGGCCGCCAGTATAGATGATGCCCGCCACGCAGCCTCACTCATACAGGCCCCGGGGCTAAACGTAATGTATGCCGATGTGGACGGCAATATTGCCTGGTGGGCCGCTGCCCGCCTGGCCATCAGGCCGCCCCATGTAAACTCCAAACTACTGCTGGACGGCAGCTCGGGCAAAGATGATTACCTGGGGTATTATGATTTCAGCCACAACCCCCAGGCCGAAAACCCGCCCTGGGGCTATGTTTACTCAGCCAACAACCAACCCGATACGGTAAAGGGTATCCTCTACCCCGGCTACTACCGGCCTATCAACCGGGCCGGCCGGATTAAAAACCTGCTAGAGGGCAAAAGCAACTGGACAAGCGCGGAAGTACAGCAAATGACTGCTGATGTTACCTCGCCCATAGCCCCCCTGGTTGCCCGGGAGTTGGCAACTGTGCTCAACCAAACAGGCGATTCCGCGCTCGTTGCCCTGGCCGGCATTCTTAATAGCTGGGATGGCGACCACCAGCAAACCGCTATTGCGCCTACGGTATATTACAACCTGCTTTCGTGGGTACTCTATTATGCCATGGCCGATGAACTGGGCTATGAAGACTATAAAAACCTGGTCAATTCCGAGGTCATGCAAAGAAGCTATTTGATGTTTATTACCAATAAACAATCGGTGTGGTGGGACGATGTAACCACCGAGGCCAGCGAAAGCCGTGATGCGATCATCAACAAAGCCGGCCGTAAGGCCCTGGCCACCTTGCAGGCAAGCACCGGCTCGGCAACGGCTGCCGGCTGGGCCTGGGGCAAAGTGCACACCCTCACCCATGGCCACCCGCTCGGCAAGGTGGAGGCCCTGAAAAAATATTTTGATGTGGGGCCCTTCCCGGTGAATGGCGGCATTGAGGTTATCAACAATATGTTGTTCAAGCTGGACACCACCGGCTATTTTCCGGTATTTGCCGGGCCGGCCGTGCGTACCGTAATAGATTTAAGCAACATGGACGGGGCACAAAGCATTAACCCCACCGGCCAGTCGGGAAACTTTTTGAGCGGCCATTACCGCGACCAGGCCGAAATGTTTGTCAACGTACAATTCAGGGGGCAATTGATGAACAGCCAGGCCATCGAAGAAAACAAAGTAACGGAACTTAGCTTAGTGCCCGGAAAATAGAGGGGAATGACCAGGGAAGAACGTAAGAAAAAACTGTACATCATTATCTTCGAGGCCAATACCCCCGGGGGCAAGGCCTTTGATGTGGGCCTGCTGATCGCCATTTTTGTTAGTGTGGGGGTAGTGCTGCTGGAAAGCGTAGATGAGTTCTCACAACATTATGCGGATGTTTTTATCCTGGCCGAATGGATATTTACCCTTGTTTTTACCCTGGAGTATTTCCTGCGTATTTTCATCT
Source organism: Cyclobacteriaceae bacterium (assembly GCA_026989505.1). Taxonomy (GTDB): domain Bacteria; phylum Bacteroidota; class Bacteroidia; order Cytophagales; family Cyclobacteriaceae; genus S012-113. The sequence goes on along the minus strand of JALSJF010000068.1, from coordinate 59,072 downwards.
CCCCCCACAGGCGTAAATATGTATTCAGCTTTTTTGGCATTATCGATTTGCTTTCTATTATGCCGGCCTATTTGTCGTTGGTCTTTACCGGCATGCATTCGCTGATCATCCTGCGCAGTTTCCGTTTATTGCGGGTATTCAGGATTTTTAAGCTGGTGCGGTTTGTTGGCGAGGCCTCGCAGTTGCGCAGGGCATTAAGCGCCAGCCGCCCGAAAATTATTGTGTTTTTGATGGCGGTAGGCATTATTGTGGTGATTATGGGCACGATAATGTACCTGGTAGAAGGGCCGGAAAACGGCTTTACCAGCATTCCGCGTTCAATTTATTGGGCCATTGTTACCTTAACCACAGTGGGCTATGGTGATATCGCCCCGTCAACCGTACTGGGGCAAACACTGGCCTCGCTTATCATGATTATGGGGTATGGTATCATTGCCGTGCCCACCGGCATTGTTACTTCCGAAATGGCCAAAACCCCGGTGCACGCCCCGGATATTAGCGAAAAGGTATGCAACAATTGTAATGCTGTTATCCGTGACAAAGAAGCTGCCTTTTGCAAATATTGCGGTACCCGGCTGGCATAAAAAAAGAGGCCCCTTAGATCAGCGGCCTCTCTCATCTACTAACGTTTTTACACCTTAGTAACGATAATAATCTACTTTATACGGCCCGTCAACTTTCACATTGATGTACTCGGCCTGCTCGGGGGTTAACACCTCCAACTCAACGCCAATTTTAGCCAAATGCAAGCGGGCTACTTTTTCATCCAGGTGCTTGGGCAGCATATACACCTTGTTTTCATATTGGTCATGGTTGTTCCACAACTCAATTTGTGCCAGCGTTTGATTGGTAAACGAATTCGACATCACAAACGATGGGTGGCCGGTAGCACAACCCAGGTTGACCAAACGCCCCTCGGCCAGTAGAATAACCTCCTTGCCCGCCAGGTCATACAAGTCAACCTGCGGCTTAATGGTAGTTTTTTCAGCATTCTCATTAAGCCAGGCCACATCAATTTCATTATCAAAGTGACCTATATTGCATACAATGGTCTTGTCTTTCATGGCCTTGAAATGCCGCCCCACCACAATATCCTTATTACCGGTAGCGGTAACCACAATATCGGCTTCTAACACGGCATCGTCCATTTTCTTCACTTCAAAGCCATCCATAGCGGCCTGCAAGGCACATATAGGGTCAATTTCGGTAACAATTACCCGCGCCCCGGCACCTCGCAGCGAGGCAGCCGAGCCTTTGCCCACATCACCATAGCCGGCAACCACCGCTACCTTGCCGGCCATCATCACATCGGTAGCCCGCCTGATGGCATCTACCAACGACTCTTTACAGCCGTATTTATTATCAAACTTGGATTTGGTCACCGAATCGTTAACATTGATGGCCGGGATTGGCAATTTGCCTTCGGCCTCACGCTCCTGCAACCGGTGTACCCCTGTGGTGGTTTCTTCGGATATCCCGCGGATACCTTCTACCAGCTCGGGGTATTTGTCCAGCACCATGTTGGTAAGGTCACCCCCATCATCAAGGATCATATTCAACGGCTTGCCCCCTTCAAAAGCAAACAGCGTTTGCTCTATACACCAGTCGAACTCCTGCTCATTCATGCCTTTCCAGGCAAATACCGGCACCTTGGTTTCGGCAATAGCGGCAGCCGCGTGGTCCTGCGTAGAAAAAATATTACAAGACGACCAGGAAACTTCCGCCCCCAACTCGGTCAGCGTTTCAATTAATACCGCAGTTTGAATAGTCATGTGCAAACAACCGGCAATCCTTGCCCCCCGCAGCGGCTTACTTTGCCCATACTCTGCACGCAAGGCCATAAGGCCGGGCATTTCGGCCTCGGCCAGTTTTATTTCTTTTCTGCCCCAACCGGCCAAAGAAATATCTTTTACTTTGTATTGTTGTGTTTCAACCATGTTAATTTTAATATTTTTACTATTTGCGTGCGCAAAATTAGCAATTTTGCGTTAAAATAACTTTATCTATGCCCTACAAACTCACGGTTGTTATCATCACCCTTAATGAGGAGAAGAATATTGGCCGCTGTCTTGATGCCGCCTGGCAGGTTGCCGATGAGATTGTGGTAATCGATTCCTATTCCACCGACAGGACCAAAGAAATTTGCCTGGCCAGAGGGGTGAAATTCTATGAGAACAAGTTTGTGGGCTATATCGAGCAAAAAAATTACTCAGCCACCAAGGCAAGTTACGACCTGATCTTATCCCTGGATGCTGACGAGGTATTATCCAATCAGCTTATCAGCAGTATCCGGAAAGTAAAACAAGACCCAAAGCATGATGCCTATATGCTCAACCGGTTGTCACACTATGTTGACCGGTTTATCAAGTACGGTCATTGGTTCCCGGATAAAAAAATTCGTTTGTTCAGGAAAGGGGTTGGGGCATGGGGCGGCCGTAACCCGCACGATGTCTTTATCCTCAAAACCGACAGCAAAACCCCGCTTTTGCCCGGTGTCTTGTACCATTATACTTTCAGAACAGTTGCCGAACATGTAAAGCAGGCGAATAATTTTTCTGAAATTGGCGCCCGGCAACTCCAGGACCAGCACATTTTCTTTCTTACTGTTAAAGCTTTATTTAGCCCTTTATGGAGGTTTTGGTTTGGCTATCTTGGCCGCCTGGGTTTTCTTGACGGCTGGCATGGCCTGACTATTGCCATAATTTCATCAGCGGAAACTTTTCTGAAATATGCCAAGGCCCTCATCAAAAACCTGAACAACACAAAAGAGGCCCCGGTAAGCCAAACCGACCCCAGTATTTCGTTAATCATTTCAACCTACAACTGGCCGCAAGCGCTAAAAGAATCACTGGCCAGTGTAAAAAGGCAGTATCTGCTGCCCAACGAGGTTATTATAGCCGATGATGGCTCCGGCAGCGAAACCAAAGCACTAATTGAAGAATACCAAAAAGATTTCCCCGTACCGCTCTACCATGCCTGGATCGAAGACAAGGGGTTCCGGTTGGCCAAATCAAGAAACGAAGCCCTGAAGCTGGCGAATTATGACTATATCCTGCAAATAGACGGTGACATTATATTGGACAAGTATTTTGTCTATGACCACTTCAAATTTGCCAGGCGGGGCAGCTTTGTCAGGGGCAGCAGGGTGCTGCTCACCCGGAAGGTTTCCAACAAAATTTTTACCGGTGAAATTAAAAGGCCCCATATTTTTATGCGGGGGGCAACCAATTTTTTTAATGGTATCAGAATACCCTTATTACATAACCTGTTAGGGGTAAAAAGAAGGTCTATTGAAGGCATCAGAGGGTGTAACATGGCTTTCTGGAAAGATGACGCTTTTAAGGTAAACGGCTATAACGAGGATATTGAAGGCTGGGGCCGGGAAGACAGTGAGTTTGTTGCCCGCCTGGTAAACAATGGCTTGTATAAGCGCAACCTGCGGGTAGGGGCCATTGAATACCACCTCTATCACCCCGAATATGACCGCAAGCTGTTAACGAAAAATGATGATATTCTGAACCAAACCATAGCACATCAACTAACCCGCTGTGAACATGGCATTTACCCACAACCAAAAATGGCACTAAACAATGAGTAACGACAGAATATACTACGAATTAAGCCGGCCTGAAATGCTGGCTTTTATTCCGGGCCAGGTAAGCCGGACACTTGAGTTTGGCTGTGCTGCCGGTAAATTTTCGGCCTTGGTCAAGGAGAAATTCCATACTGAAGCCTGGGGTGTTGACCTGGATGAAGAATCTATTAAAAAAGCAGAAATAGTTTTGGACAAAGCCATTTTGGGGGACGTGTTTGAGGTTATTAAGTCGTTACCATCGTCTTATTTCGATTGTTTGATTTGTAACGATTTTCTTGAACACCTGGCCTATCCTGATGACTTTCTTGAAGCTGTAAAACCCGTTTTGGCCAAGAATGCCACCCTCGTTTGCTCTTTGCCTAATGTGCGTTTTTGGAAAAACATCCGGGAACTACTTTTTGAAAAGGACTGGCGCTATCGTGAGGCAGGCATACTGGACAACACCCATCTACGTTTTTTTACCAAAAAAAGCATGGTACGTTTAATGGAACGCCATGGTTTTGCCATAGAAGAAATCCGGGGAATAAACCCGAGTAAATCCCTGAAATTTTATATCCCCAATTTTTTAACCTTCGGCACCCATAAAGACATGCAGTTTATCCAGTATGGCATAAGGGCCAGGTACAACGCATAACACGGCACTTATTGTTAAAACCTGATGCAGAATGCCTGAAACCATGTACAGCTTATCTATTGTCATCCCCAATTATAACGGGCAAAAGTTGCTCGAGAAAAACTTGCCAACTGTGTATCAAGCAGTTAAAAGTTCGGGAATTAAAGACTATGAAATCATCATCTCCGATGATGCCTCCTCCGATAGCTCCGTTCGGTTCATCCGGCAATCCTACCCCAATATTATTTTGCTGGAAAACAAAATCAACAAAGGCTTTGCCGGCAATACTAACAGGGGCATTCGGGTAGCAAAAAAAGACCTTGTGTTAGTTTTAAACTCCGACATCCAACTTAGTGAAACTTATTTTTTGCCGCTAATGCCTTATTTTGCCCAGTCCGACACCTTTGGGGTTATGGGAAAGATTATTGATGCAGGGCTACAAAAAGCACCGGTTGGTGCCAAATACCCCGGGTACCGTTTCGGTAAAATAATCCCAGGGAAAAACTATGGCGCCAACGCTTCCTCCCCATTGCCAACCTATTACCTATCCGGGGCTAACGCCTTGGTTAACAGACAAAAATTACTACAGCTCATGGGGTTTAATGAACTGTTTAACCCCTATTATTATGAAGATGTTGACCTTGGACTAAGGGCCTGGAGGTTAGGGTTTAAGCTTTATTTTGATAACCGGGCCGTCTGTTATCATACCGGATCTGCTACAATATGCAAGGAAGAAAAAGGCAAGGTGAAGACTATATATAAACGCAATAAGTTTTACCTCCACTACCTTCACCTGAATAAAATCGAACTTAGGTATTATTTGATCAAACTAAACCTAAAAGTATTGGTTAGGATACTCGTGAGGGATAAAAATTACAGGTACGCTTTTCGGCAGTTCAAGGCTGCTAAAAAAGACCTCAAAAGAGCCAAATCTTCCTATAAAACTTTACAAAAGGGCCATACTGAAAGCTATTCTTTAAAAGAGGTTACCAGAAAAATAAAAACTATTATTGCCACCCATAAGCTATCCTCCTGATGATGGGAACCTTTACTAAGTTAGCTGGTCAGTTTGGTTTTTCCGGGGTAATTGCCTTCTTTAAAATAAAAGCCGGGTGTACCAAAAACCTTAGGTTAAAGGGACTTACCTGCCCTATAACCCTGCGGCCGGGCACCTCCGATATCGCCACCTTTAAACATATTTTCGCCCATGGCGACTACAACCTGCAAATAACCCCCGGCCCGAAGGTAATCGTTGATGCCGGGGCCAACATCGGCCTGTCGGCCATCTATTTTGCCAACCGTTTTCCCGAAGCCAGGATAATTGCCATTGAGCTATCCCCTGAAAACTACCGGCTGCTAAACAAAAATACCCGCCACTACCCCGGTATAACTACCGTGCATGCCGGCTTGTGGCCTAAAAATGAAGTACTAAAATTTAAACAGGAAGGCGTGAGCCCCTGGGGCTACCGGGTAGATAACACCCTGGCCAACGGCAGTGTCCCGGTAGCTAGTATTACCATGAACGATATCCTTAACCGCTACCGGCTTGCCACTATTGACTTGCTCAAAATTGACATTGAAGGGGCGGAAGTAGAGCTTTTTGCTGAAAATTATACCCATTGGCTGCCCAAAGTCAGGTGCCTGGTGATCGAGTTCCACGACCGCTGGCGGCCCGGGTCATCGGCAACCGTAACAGCAGCCCTGGCAAAATGTAATTTTCGCGCAGAAGGTACGGTTGGCGAAAACGCTGTATTTATCAACCGTGGGTTATTGTAAGCCCTGGCCTTTTGCCCGCCAACCACTTATCTGAAAAAATAATACAGGCGTTTATACCCCCACTGCAGGTAAAACGATATAACCCTCAGTAAACCGGACCCCTTGTCATCAAGCAGCGTAGCCATACGGCCGGTATGGCTGTACTGAATGGCCAGGGTCGGCTGGCTCCAGAATATTTGCAAGATGCCCTTTTTGGCACAATCATCATGATACCAATCCATAGGTACCGGGCATTTCTCCTTTGCAATACGCTGTAAAATACGCCTGGCAGCCTGGTAATCTATTAAATAGGCCCCGGCATAACGGGTTGCTGAGCGCGGATATAAATATTTGCCCCTGACCCGTTCACTGCGGGGAATATACCTGAGCAGGGAATCTTCCAGCGAAACAATAAACCCTGCCAATTCCTCTTTGGCGATCTCCGCAATAATTTTGGGCAAATACTTTTTAAAATTCTTATAAAACACAATATCGTCTTCCAACACCAGGGCCAGTGTATCCTTATTGGCCACTATATTTTCATACGCCAGGATATGCTTGTAAACACAAGAAGTAGAATTGGAAACATTCTTCCGGTTGCCGGTAAAGTAGGTGTCTAATACCTGCTCAGTAAGGTCCTTTTTATCCCCCTTATTAATAAAAGTTGCCGCCAGCCCTTTACCGGCAAGCTGGGCCATTATATGGCGCTCACGGATAAGGTCATCACTTACATGGATGATATATGTTTTTACCATCTAACCGTAAATCTCATCTGCAATTAACTTTGCTACCCTGGGGCCGGCCGGTCTATCCGGCTTATAAAAGGTTTGGGTAAAAAGTTCCTTTTGCCTGGCTGTATAATCTATTGGCCAAACATCTAAGCCTGCAAGGGCCTCTTCCAACCCGGCTACATTAGTCACTACCTTGCCGGCCTGCCACATTAAATAATTGTCATCTTTCTGCCAGAAAATGTTTTGGTGGTTAATAAAAATCAGCGGCCGGGTGAGGTACATGAATTCGTACACCTGGCTGGAGACATCCCCCAGGTAAATATCGGCATACCTGGCGTACGTCATATTAACACTACGAATGCTACCCAGGTCAACATGAATATTCGGGGCATCATAGTATTTTCTGTCAACTGCGGCCCTTTTCTCAAAGCCTTTTTTATTGAACAGGTTAAAGTGAGGGGCAAAAATAAGGTTATACTCAGGATGGTTGCGAAAAAAGTTCAGAATATCTCTGCCCATACTATACCAGGAAGATAATTGGCGGGAAAAATGCGGGCAATACAGCACAACCGGATTACCCTCTTCAAACAACCGGATATCCTCCTTCTCATTATTAAGCAGGTCAAATTTGGCATACCCTGCTACCTTTAACTTAAAGTGGTGGTCAGGAATATCCCGCACAAGCCTTGTCGCCTTTTTCATCCCTGCGACCAATACCAAATCAAAAAGATTATGTGACTCCTTATAGCCATAAGCCCCGTCTCCTGCTCCGTGGTCAATAAAAACTAACTTTGGCTTTGCTGCTTTCCCCCTGGCCTGGTAAATAATCCCGGCAGTGTGGTCCGTAAAAACCAGGGCATCATAAGTTAACAATTTGTGCAAATGCTTTCTATAGATATAGAAGGCACTGGGTTGTTGCCGGTCACGCAACTTCTCGAGAATCTTCCGATAAAAAAAGGTGCTCAGTTGCACAATATTAAGTTTCTCCCCACCAAGTTTGTTTAGCATGGTTTTTAAGTACCGGTGCCCTCCCTCATAGGTAAGAATATCCACCCTAACCCCTCTTGCCGCTAACGCAATTGCCGGAGGAAGGAAATGAGGCACATGCTGTAACTCATCCAGGTATATAAAGCCAACTTTTTTCTTCATCACACGCTCACCCTTGATATACCTGCATATATTTCCGCACGCTATGCTCTATATGAAATTTGGCTACGCGGTCATCAACTTCTTTCCCTGCTGCCAGGACCTCAACAATTTTTCCAGCCAGTTCTTCTCCGTTCTGCGGGCTAAAGTAACGGCTATCCTCTCCCCCGGCCTCATGCAAACAACTAGAATTGGAAGCAATTACGGGAGTACCGCTGAACCGGGCTTCGAGAATGGGGATACCAAACCCTTCATAAAAACTGGGGAAGATAAATACGGCCGCCATTTGATACATGGCCGACAACTCACGGGGCGAAGGGTTAGCGGTTTCGCTGGCAAAAATCAACTGGCGCTCCAGCCCATGCTGCCGGGCATAGGCCAGCATTTTTTGCTTATACTCAGCGCCATGGCCTACCACCACCAGCGGCAAATCAACTTTCCCTTGCAGCAGGCGGAGGGCTTCCAGGATAATCCGTACATTTTTGTTCTCATTCAACGCCCCCACATAAAGCAGGTAGTTGCCGGGTAACTGCCACTTTTCCTTTACCTGCTGCCGCTCCCGCTCCGTACGCTGCTCATAAAAAACCTCATTACAGCTTTGGTACACCACAACAATACGGTCATCGCTGATCTTAAATGTTTCCATCAAATCCTGTTTGGTTTGCTGCGAAATAGCCACGATGCGGTCAGCCTTACGCACGGCAAACTTCACCTTACGAAAATATATCCAGCGGTCAACCGGCTTATAAAACTCCGGGTGCCGTAAAAAAATCATATCGTGGATGGTAACCACAGATTTTGCCCCGGCCCTGCGGATGTTCCCGGGCAGTTCCTGTGCCAGGCCATGAAAAACATCTACGTTATCCTTGCAGGCTACCGTACCCAACCGTACCGACCGCCAAAAACTGCTGAACCAGGCTGCCGGGCCTGCCGGGGTGCGCACATGTACGTTGGCGCTGTTCAGCAAAGCAGGAGAAACATGCTCATTGCTGATTTCAGGGGTATAAAGATAATACTCGTTTTCCGGATAATATTTTTCCAGGCCATAGAGCAGATTACGGGCATAGTTTCCCAGGCCCCGGTTATTCAGAAAAAGCCTTTTGGCATCAAATCCTATCCGCATGGCCCAAAACTAAAACAGCCCAACCAGTAAACAGAGAATATTCCCTGTTTTTCATACCTTTCCCCCCGGTAAGCACCGGGAAAGCCGTAACATTGCAGTATGATCATCAGCGGCTATACCTTTGTGCGCAATGCAGTTAAACTGGCCTATCCCCTGCAGGAATCTATCCTTTCTATCCTCGAGCTGGTAGATGAATATGTGGTAGCCTGGTGCCCGGGCGATGCAGACGACAACACCCTGGAGGTACTGCAAAACCTGAACCACCCCAAAATAAAACTCATTGAGGCTGCCTGGGAGCCGGAAAAATTTCGCCATAACACCCTGTACGCCTACTTGTCGGACGTAGCCAAAAGCCATTGCCGGGGTGACTGGCTGTTTTATCTGCAAACAGATGAGGTGGTTCATGAAAAATACCTGCCGGTCATCCGTCAGGCCTGCAGGCACTATGCCCACCGCCCGGATATAGAAGGGTTGTTATTTCATTACCGGCATTTCTGGGCCGATTACAACCATTGTTTCACCCACCACGGATGGTATCCACGCGAAATCAGGATTATCCGTAACCTGCCGCAGGTCCATTCCTGGCGCGATGCCCAGTCGTTCCGGTATTACGACCGGTTTACCCCTTCTACCGAAGATTATTTACGCAAAGACGGCACCCGCAAGCTCAATGTAGCCCTGCTGCCGGCCGAAATCTACCACTACGGCTGGGTGCGGCCTCCGCACGTCATGAGCGACAAGCAAAACCGTATGAGCCGTACTTCCAGCGGCACCAACCGGGATCTCTACACCGGCCGGTTCGACTACGGCCCGCTCAACCGCGTACCCCGCTTTGCCGGCACCCATCCGGCTGTGATGCACAAACGACTGGCAGCTTTCAACTGGGGTGAGGCCCTGCAATATGCAGGGCGCCCCCAAAGCGGACGCCCGTTGCACAAACACGAACGGTTAAAATACCGCCTGCGGACCTGGATAGAACTAAACCTGTTGAGTGGCCGGGAGATCGGTGGCTTTCGCAACTACCGGCTGGCAGAAAAGTTTACCCCCGGGTGACTTGTCCCCTTTTCCTTCCCGGCTGGCTGTTGTAAATTTGTCTTATCGCAAACCAACGGCCACCGTTCATGAAAATCCTTAGTGCCGAACAAATCCGCCAGGCCGATGCTTATACCATCGCCCATGAACCGATAGCTTCTATCGACCTGATGGAGCGTGCCGCACAGCGATTTGTTGCTGCTTTTTATCGTCACCATGACCCGAAAGACCCAATTGCCGTGATCTGCGGTACCGGCAACAACGGGGGCGATGGGTTGGCCATCAGCCGCATATTGTTAAGCAAAGGGTATCAGGCACAGCCTTATGTTGTGCGCACCAAAGAAGGTGGCTCGGCCGATTTCCTCGAAAACCTGGCCCGCTTTCAGCAATTGGGTGAGGTGCTATTCATTGCGCAGGAAAGTAATATTCCCGATTTTAAACCTTATCAAACTATTATTGATGCCCTCTTCGGTTCCGGTCTTAGCCGGGAGGTAACAGGGTTGTATGCCCGGGTTATCGGGGCCATCAACAATTCCGGCTGCAAGGTAGTGGCCGTAGATATTCCCTCCGGCCTGTTTGTTGACCGGCCGGCAGCAGCGGGGGGCATTATCTGTGCCGATGAAACGGTGAGCCTGCAACTGCCTAAGCTCTCATTGCTGATGCCGGAAAACTACCGCTACGTGGGCCACTGGCAGGTTGTGGATATAGGCCTTGACCAGGACTTTATTGCCCGGCAGGAGACAGCCTACAGCACTATCGAGGCTGATGAAGTAGGCGCTATGCTGCCCCCCCGGCCAAAGTTTGCCCATAAGGGTACGTTCGGCCACGGGCAACTCATTGGCGGCAGCTACGGTAAAATGGGCGCCATAACGTTGGCGGCCGGGGCCTTTGTCCGGGCCGGGGCCGGGCTGCTCACTACCACCATCCCCGCCTCAGGCATGCCTATAATGCAAATGTGTGTGGCCGAAGCTATGGTACTGCCCCAACCGGGAAAACACCATATTACCGCCTTCAATAGCGTACCCCAGGCAGGGGCAATTGGCCTTGGCCCCGGCCTTGGGCAGGAAAAAGCAACCGTAAAAGCTTACGGTGATTTTTTGCAGGTAAATGATAAACCGCTGGTACTTGATGCCGATGCCCTGAACATCCTCAGCAATACCCCCGCGTTATTGTCGTTACTGCCGCCAGAGACCATTATCACCCCCCACCCAAAAGAATTTGACCGCCTGGCCGGCCCAAGTAGCAGCCACTGGCAAAGAATTAGCCGGGCCCGGGAATTTGCCTCCACCTGGCAGGTGGTTATTGTGCTGAAAGGGGCACATACGGCCATCATCACCCCGCAAGGCCAGGTAATGTTTACCACCACCGGCAACCCGGGGATGGCCACGGGAGGCAGTGGCGATGTCCTGCTGGGTATCATCACCTCGTTGCGGGCCCAGGGGCTTGGTGCCCTCCAGGCAGCGGTGGCCGGCACCTGGGTGCATGGGCGGGCCGGAGACCTGGCGGCTGCCCGCCAGAGTATGACCGCCCTCAAGGCCGGAGATATCATTGCCGCCCTGGGCGATGTTTTTCTTGAGTTTTCACGGTAACCTTTTATTAGCCTCAACGTATATAGTAAAAAAACAACGGCAAACGTAAGTCCGGCATTATTATTGTGCCGTATATTTGTAAATGTTGTAATGCTTATGAAAAGATTTTTACTTGTAGTTGGACTGTTAGCTTTTGCCTGGGGCGGTTATGCCCAAAGTGGGCAGGATTTTCCGTCTTTCGGGAATGAATTGCTGGCCGGCAAAAACAAAATTGAAATCTACCCCAACCCCAGTGTTGATTTTCTTACTGTACAGATAGAAAACTCTAACCTGACGAATACCAACCTTATCGTTCACAACATTATAGGCAGCAAGTTTGAAGTGCCGGTTGAAAAGGTGGAAGAAAACCAATACCGCCTTGATGTACGCAACCTGCCTCCGGGTTACTACCTGCTTTCCATCAAGGATGCCCCGGCCAATTTTAGCAAAACGTTTAAGTTTCTTAAGCGCTGAATTTTCTGTTTACCTGTACGAACCAAAAGAGTAAAATGCCCAACGGCATCAACAGGCTGGTGTAGAACATCCCGTCAGCATAAGCAGGAATATACCTGCCTTGCAGGGCCATGACCACACCATTGCTAAACAATATGGCCACGCTGGTAACCAGGCCGGCAATAAAAACACCCAGCCCGGCACGGCTTAGACGATGGTTTTTAACTACCTGGTTGTGGAGATAATAAACCAGGGCCAGCAGGCTTAAAAAGCCTAACATCACCATGTGCAGATAGGCTATGGCCGTAAACACCCGGGTTTCATACACATAATGGGCCACCACCGGCACCGATGAAATTACCTGCATCAGTACTTTCAGGCCATAAGCCAGCAAGGCCAAAGTAAAAACCACGCGGTAAAACCGTTCCCCCAACTGCTGGCGATAAAGCCGCATAAGCGGCCAGGCAAAATAAACCGCAGCCAATTGCATGGCCCCCGCAAGAAAGGATACCAGATAAACCCCTACCGGAGGGACTATCCACAATACCGACAATGCGTACAGGGGTATGACCGCATAAACCGTAAGCTGAAAAAAGCGCCTGGCCTGCCGCTTGTTATACGCCAGCCCGGCATTATCCAACTGTTTTAACATCAGGCCGAAGGCAGCCGGCACAAAAAAGCCGTTGTACAAAAAGTGCAGATAATAATAAATAGCCAGGTTGTACAAGGTGCCGTGGGGTTCACCCAAGGTTACGATAGGGCCCAAAGCCCAGGGGCCAAAACTGGAAACCACCAGCAAGAAAAGCGCCCAGCGTACCCAGCGGGCAGGCGGGGAATAATCATTATTGACCCGCAGCTTTTGATAAAAAACATAGACAAACCAATACGAGGCCAGCAAAAACAAGGTACTGAAAGAAATCGACACCACCCCATAGCCTTGTAGCGGGAAGGAAAGCATCATACCGATGACCGCCACCAGGGTAAGCCAGAATATTTTGGCAAAAGCGGCCGTATGCCGGGGCAGGAACACGTGCACCAGCATGGCCGCAAAGGCAAAGAACATCCAGCCCAGCAAGGCCACATGCGAATGGGCATGCAGCAGGTACTTATAATTCAGGCCGGGAATAACCGCCAGGTTATAATACCGCAATACTACGCCCGCCAGGGCCGAAAACACCAGAAAATGCAGGGCTACCCGCGCCCACCTGGCGGTAAAATTTTTCCCGGTCATCGGGGCCGGTGAGCGTTGCAGAACAATACCATCCCCGCCTTAAATAACGTTCAGCTCTTTGCCCACCCCGGTAAAAGCGGCAATGGCCTTATCTAAGTGGTGCCGCTCATGGGCAGCCGATACCTGTACCCTGATACGGGCCTGCCCCCTGGGAACCACCGGATAGTAGAAGCCAATAACATAAATACCCCTGGCCAGCAGCTTTTCGGCAAATTGCTGCGACAGCACGGCATCATAAAGCATGATGGGGGTAATGGGGTGGATACCCGGCTTGATATCAAAGCCGGCAGCCGTCATCTGTTCCCGGAAGTAGCGGGTATTATCCATCAGCTTGTCGCGCAAGGCGGTGGTTTCGCTAAGCATCTCAAACACAGCAATAGAGGCCCCGACAATAGAGGGCGCCAGGGTATTGGAGAACAAATAGGGGCGTGACCGCTGCCGCAACAAATCGATAATCTCTTTACGACCGGAGGTGAAACCACCGGAAGCCCCGCCCAGGGCTTTGCCCAGGGTACCGGTAATAATATCAATTCTGTCCATCACCCCGTGGTACTCATGCACACCCCGGCCGGTAGCCCCCATAAAACCGGTAGCATGGCACTCATCCGACATCACCAGGGCCCCATACTTATCGGCCAGGTTACAGATTTCGTCTAATTTGGCAATGTTGCCGTCCATAGAAAACACCCCATCGGTAACAATAATCTTTTGTTTGGCCCCGGCTGCTTCTGCAGCTTTTAACTGAGTCTCCAGATCTTCCATATTGCTGTTTTCATAACGAAAGCGCTTCGCTTTACACAGGCGCACACCATCAATAATACTGGCATGGTTCAGGGCATCGGAAATAATGGCATCATCAGGGCCAAGCAGAGGCTCAAAAACACCCCCATTGGCATCAAAAGCAGCCGCATACAAAATAGTGTCTTCCGTGCCCAAAAACTTGGTTATTTTTGCTTCCAGTTCTTTATGAATATCCTGGGTGCCACAAATAAACCGTACCGATGACATGCCAAAGCCATGGGAATCAATGGCCTTTTTGGCAGCCGCAATAACATTGGGGTGGGAAGACAGGCCCAGGTAGTTATTGGCGCAAAAATTTATCACCTCCCGGCCGTCATCGGTGCGGATGTCGGCCCCCTGCGGGGTGGTAATTATACGCTCGGTTTTATACAAACCGGCTGCTTTAATCTCTTCTAAGGTAGCCTGCAATTGAGGTTTGATGTTATCGTACATGGTGTTCTGCTGGTTAAATTCCGGGTGATTAATGTTATGCACAAATATAGCTAATGCAGGAATTCCGGGGGTATTAAAACCGCTTTTACCTTCTGTCATTTTTATTTGTAAAGTAGGGGGTATAGGCCGTACTTTTGAACAAAATACAGGGCAATGGATAACATTCTTGTAATCGGGGCCAATGGCCAGTTGGGTTCGGAGTTAGTGGCAGCCTTGCGGGCTAACTTTGGGGCGCAGAGCGTGTGGGCTACCGATATCCGTGAACCGGAAAGCAGCGAGGGACAATTTGCCCTGCTGGACGTAATGCAAGGCAAGGAACTGGCGGCCTTTGTCGCCCATCACCAAATCGGCCAGATTTACCACCTGGCAGCCATGCTCAGCGCCAAGGGGGAGCAACACCCGCAACTGGCCTGGGACTTAAACATGACAGGCCTGCTGAATGTACTCAACCTTGCCAAAGAAAATACGCAGCTTAAAGTTTTCTGGCCCAGCTCTATTGGTGCCTTCGGCCCCTCCACCCCCAAGCAGAACACCCCGCAAGATACCCTTATGGACCCCAACACGGTTTACGGGATATCGAAACTGGCCGGGGAGCGCTGGTGCCAGTATTATTATGAAAAATACGGAGTAGATGTACGCAGCCTGCGTTACCCGGGGTTAATCGGCTATAAATCACTGCCCGGGGGCGGCACCACCGATTATGCCGTGGATATCTTTTATAAGGCCATTCAGGGCGAAACCTATACCTGTTTTCTGCAGGAAGACACCTACCTGCCCATGATGTATATGGAGGATGCCGTAAATGCCACGGTTGCCATTATGCAGGCCCCGGCCGAACAGATCAAGGTACGCTCCAGTTATAACCTGGCTTCGATGAGCTTTAGCCCGGCAGAGATATATGCTAAAATAAAGGTCCGTTACCCGGAGTTTAAAATTGCCTATCAGCCCGATTTCCGCCAACATATTGCCGCTTCCTGGCCGCAATCTATTGATGACACCTGTGCCCGCCAGGACTGGGGGTGGCAGCACAAGTTTGGCCTTGATGAACTGGTGGACGTTATGCTGCTGAACCTGGAAAAACGGCTGGCCCCGGCTAAACCTTCTTTATAACAGGGTGAGAAAATTGCCCTTTACTGTACCAGTACCCGCTTTACCCTTGTTCCTTCCGCGCTTACCAGGCGGAACAAATAGGTGCCGGCATCTAACCCCTGCACCGCATAGTAGTTCATCCAGTTCTTGACCGGTAGTGTCATCTCAACACCTCCCATAGTGTTGTAAACCATTAATTCTGCCTCCCCCTCAATAGCAAAATTGGTTTGCAGGAAGAACCGGCCATCCGCAATTGGGTTAGGATAAAGGCTGAAATCTTTGGTTATTCCGTCAATCTCCACCATTTTATAGTCAAACACCTCGGTATAGCCATCAAAATCTACCGCACGCAAACGGTAGTAGGTCCGGCCTTGCATAGGAAAGGCATCGGTATAGGCATAATCAACACGCGTAGCTGATTCGCCTGTACCGTTTACCCGGGCTATTTCCAGGAAATCCTCGCCATTCACCGAGCGCTCAATGGCAAAATAATCAAAATTTTCTTCGCTGGCCGTAGCCCAGGTGAGTTCTACCAGGGAACCCTTCGCCCGGGCATTGAAGTATATCAATTCGATAGGAAGAACGCCTGTACCTTCGGTAATAGTTGCCGGCCCGGTCACTGTATTACCATCCAAAGGGGGCCAATAGGCAAATGGGTCAGACCCTATCTCAATACCATTAAGAAACGCCAAAAAGCCCCCACCGCCACTGGTTACCTGACCTCCCGACAAAATATTTACCGTACTTGTTGCGTCCATGTCCAATACGGCAAAACCAAAACCGGTGGCAATTAAGCTTAATGTGCCGCCAATATTAACTGTACCATTAAACAAAACCGTTTGGTTGGTAATGGTAACCACAGAACCTGCCGGTATCTCCACAATGTCACCGGCACCATTAGAGGGTGGCACCACGCCACCCACCCAGGTAGCCGGGTCCGTCCATTCGCCACCCGTAACCGTGGCTGTATAAGTTGCCGCATAGGATAAAACGCCCGTAAAAAATGCCAGGCCAAAAACTAATAACCTCATCTTCGTAAATTTTTCCGAATTAAGGCGCTCACAAAACATTACCGTGAGCAGCAAAATTATAATTACTTTACTAAAAGAACAGACTGAAAGGGGTTTCAATTTTACCCTAAGCCAGGCCGGTATCAACACGTAATCCGGCCGGCAAAAAATGGTTAGGGCAGCTAAAAAATAGCCAACTAATACGCCAATATCGTGGTCAATCAATCTGTCAGGTTTATAAGCAAGCCCGGGCAGGGAGCCCGGACTTGCCGGCAAACATTTTCAACGTTTTGAAATTTGCTTGCATCTAACCAAAACCATTTGCTATAATGGAATAACCGTGCCATACCCTGAAAATGCCCCAAATGGCTATTTCAGGGCAATAAATTAATTCGGCCTGTCCCATTTTGGGAATATATTTCCATTTACGGGAGGAAAAACTAATCTTACGCAGGCTTTGGCTTCTCACCTGCGGAGGTAGTATATTTGGTTTTTTTAATGATCGTCATGGAAACATTCAACACACTGACCCTGGGGCTTAACAACCGCATCCTTACCCTAACCCTCAACCGCCCGGAGGCCCTGAACGCCCTCAATATTGAACTGCTGACCGAACTGCAAACGGCTATAGAAGCCGCCTATGACAACCCTGAAGTGGGGGGCATTATCATTACCGGCAGTGGTGAAAAGGCTTTTGCAGCCGGGGCCGATATCAAAGAAATAGCCGAACTGAACGAACTGAATGCGCGCAAATTTGCCGAACGCGGCCAGGCCCTGTTTGCCGCTATTGAAAACTTTGAAAAACCGGTGATTGCAGCCGTTAACGGCTATGCCCTGGGGGGCGGCTGTGAGTTGGCTATGGCCTGTCACTTTCGCATTGCCAGTGCCTCCGCCCAGTTTGGGCAGCCCGAAGTTAACCTGGGGCTGATCCCCGGCTATGGCGGCACCCAGCGCCTTACCAAATTGGTAGGCAAAGGCCGGGCCCTGGAGATAATGATGACCGGCAACACCCTTGTTGCCGAAGAAGCTTACCGCATAGGCCTGGTAAACCATGTGGCCAAAGACCAGGACGGCATGATGGACCTGGCGGTAAAACTGATGGGGAAAATCCTGGCCAAAGCACCCCTGGCCATTGGCATGGTGATCACCAGCGCCAATGCTGCTGACAATGCCGAAGAAGATGGCTACCTGATTGAAGCCAACTCCTTTGCCCGTTGTGTAAGCACCCAGGATTTCCGGGAGGGCACCACAGCATTTCTGGACAAACGTAAGCCCGTATTCACCGGTAAATAGTAATTTTACCCGGTGCAAATCACCAACAACCCTACCCTATGAGCCAGCTTAAGGCGCTTGCCGGTCAAACTGCCATCTACGGCTTAAGCAGTATTCTTGGGCGGATTATCAATTATTTTCTCGTAGGCCTGCATACTACGGTATTTCTGGCCGATGAAATGGGCGTGGTCTCTGAACTCTACGGCTCGGTGGCGCTGATGCTGATCATTGTTACTTTTGGCATGGAAACCACCTTCTTCCGGTTTACTACCAAAGAAAAAGGGCATACGGCCTATCACACAGCCGCCACAGTGGTCTTTGTGGTGACACTGCTGGTGGCGCTGATCATTTCGCAATATGCCGGTTTTTTTGGCAGGGTGATCATCGGGCCGGTGTTTACCGGCAAACATTATATGCTGATGCAACTGGTGGCCGCCATCATCCTTATTGACGGCCTCACGGCCATCCCCTTCGCCAAACTGCGCATCGAAAACCGGCCGTGGTATTTTGCCACCGCCAAAATAATCGCCATTGTGGCCAACATTGTTTTACAACTCCTTTTTCTGGTGGTCTTCCCGGCCATTTCCACTGGCGAATACCTTGCCGGCCTGAAACCGCTGGTAGCTACCTTGTATAATCCCTCCCTGGACATTGAGTACATATTCATTGCCAACCTCCTGAGTAACCTGCTGTTGTTCCCCCTGCTGGCCCGGGAATTTATCACCTTACGCTTCCGCCTCAACCGGCAAACCCTCAGGCCCATGCTCAAATATACCCTGCCGCTGGTAGTTACCGGTATTGCCGGCTGGTTTGTGAGCGACATGGACAAAATAGTGGTGGCCAAATGGGCCGCAGACGGCCTCAGCAACCAGGGGGTTTATACGCAAACGTTTAAACTGGGTGCCCTGATGATGCTGGCCATCCAGGCTTTCCGTTATGCTGCCGAACCTTTCTTTTTTTCCCAGTCGGCCGACAGGCAGGCGCCTGCCTTATTTGCCAAAACGCTGCATTATTTTGTTATCTTTGGCTTGCTGCTATTGCTGGCAGTAAGTGTAAATATTGATTGGCTGGCCCCGATATTCCTGCGCAAGGCCGAATTCCGGACGGCCCTTTACCTGGTACCGATCATCATGTTCGGCAAGCTGTTATATGGGGTGTATATCAATATCTCTATCTGGTTTAAGCTAAAGGACAAAACCATTTACGGGCTGTATTTTACCCTCATCGGGGCCGTAACGGCCATCCTCAGCAATTATTTGCTGTTGCCCAGAATCGGTATCCTGGGGAGTGCCATCGCCATCGTGTTGTCGTACCTCGCCATGAGCATCGCCTGCTATTTTACAGGCAGGAAGTTTATGCCCGTGCCGTATAAATTTTTACCCTTATTGGGCTATGCCGTTATTTTTATGGCCATGGTAGCTGCCAGTTTTTACATTGGCTTTGCCAACCCTGTCCTGGATATAGCCTTTAACCTGTTGTTGCCGGTAGTGGTACTGGTACTGGTTTACCGGCTGGAAAAGAAAAAGATTGTGCAACAAGTAGATGAGAACTAATGGAACATATTAAGGTAAACGTGGTCAACAAATCGGCCAATGCCCTGCCCGAATACCAGACGGCATTATCGGCCGGCATGGACCTGCGGGCCATGCTCGATGAAGATATAGAACTGGCCCCCTTACAGCGGCAGTTGGTAGGCACCGGCCTGTATATTGAACTACCCGGTGGCTATGAAGCCCAGATCAGGCCCCGCAGCGGCCTGGCCTACAAACACGGGCTAACCGTACTCAACACCCCGGGCACCATTGATGCCGATTACCGGGGTGAGATAAAAATCCTGCTGGTTAACCTCTCCAGCCAACCCTACACCATCAAAAACGGTGAGCGTATCGCCCAAATGATTGTTTCACAGCATGCCCGGGCCGAATGGCAGGCTGTTGAGCAACTGGCCGGTTCAGCCAGGGCAGGCGGGGGATTTGGCAGCACCGGCACAAAATAAGCATAAATGGCACTTAAATTATTACTTTTGTGCCAACCTGAAATTCTCTTGAGAAAATCTACCGCCATACTAACCACTTTTTGCCTGTTGCTGGCACTGCTGCCGGCCACAGACAGCTTTGGTCAACGCCACAAGAAAAATAAAAAACAACCCGAACGCAGCGCCAAATCAATTGCCCAGGAAACAGAGTACCTGTTTATTGAAGCAGAAAAACTTTATATCCTGAAAAACTATGCCCGGGCTACCGAGGTGCTGAATAAGTGCCTGGCGCTGCAACCCGATAACGATGTGATCTATTACAAGCTGGCTGAAATCAGTAACCTGACCGAACAATTCAGCGAAGCAGAAAAATATATTACCCAGGCCATCCGTCTTAATAAAACCAACAAATACTACTACCTGCTGGCTGTTGATATTTATACCAATCTGGGCAACCTGCCGGAAGCGGCAGCGAATTATGAACAATTGATTAAACTAGTGCCCGATGCCGAAGCTTACCTGTTCAGCCTGGCCGCGGTTTACCTGTATATGCAGGATTTCGACAAAGCCCTGGCCACCTATGACCGGGCAGAAAAAGCGTTTGGGCTGACGGAAGAGATTTCTTACCAAAAACAAAAGATCTTCCTGCAACAAAACAACCTGGCGGAGGCTATTAAAGAAAGTAAACGGTTAATAGCCCGGTACCCGGCCAATAGCAATTACGTACTTAACCTGGTAGAAATACTTTCCTCCAATGGCCGCTATGAAGAAGCGGTGGCCGAACTGCAAAAATTATTAACGGACAACCCGGATTATGCTGTTGCCCGCCTGCAACTGGCCGATATTTACTGGAAGCAACAAGCCTACGGGAAGTTTGGGGATGAGCTCAAATTGGCCTTTAACGATAAGGGGTTAAACCTGAACGCCAAGATAAACACGGTGATGAAGTACCTCGCTTATCTGCCGAACACGCATCTGAACAGCCTTATCCCGCAACTGGTAGATATTCTGGTAATACAACACCCCGATGACCATAATGCCTATCTAATAACCGGGGATGTATATGGCACCCTGCTGGATAAAAAACTGGTGCCGGACGAGGAGGTAGAAGCGGCCAAAAACAAAGCTGCCGATGCCTATGCCCGGTTTGTCAACCTCGACCCCTCGAATTTTGCCGTCTGGCAGAACCTGCTCAACCTCGAACTGCAATTAAACCGGCAGGACAGCCTGGCCGTACATGCCCAACAAGCCCTGGAGCTTTACCCTAACCAAGCCTGGCTCTACCTGGTCAACGGCATTGTGCAAATGAACAAGAAGAACAACCGGCAGGCAGCGCTGATGCTGGAAATGGGCCGCAAGCGTTCGGGCAGCAACAAGGGGCTGCTGGTAATGTTTTATAGTTACCTGGGCGATATCTATAATGCGTTGCAGGAATACGAAAAATCGGATGAGGCCTACGAAGCCGCCCTGGAATTAGACCCCCTGAATTTTGTTGTCCTGAATAATTATAGCTATTATTTATCTTTGCGGGGAGAAAACCTCGACAAGGCCAAAAAGATGAGTACCACGTTGATCAGGAATAACCCTGACAACAATACTTACTTAGATACCTACGCCTGGGTGCATTATACCCTGGGCGACTACGAGGAGGCCAACAGGATTTTTGAAAAAATAATTGCCAGTGGCGTTAATGAAGGGGTTTACTATGACCATTATGGTGATACCCTATATAAATTAGGCAAACCAGATGAGGCCGTTAAACAATGGATAAAGGCCCGCGAATTAGATAAAAACCTTGAAAACATTGACCAGAAAATCAGCCAACGCAAGATTATTCAGTAATCTCCTGCTCAGCCTTATCATCATCCTCCCCTTGCTCACCTCTTGCGGGAAAAAGATTGCCCTGTTTACCAAAACCTACGACCGTGAATCGCTGAAAATACAACAACTGGAGTTTGATTATTTGAGTATAAAATCGAAGATTGAACTGCGGGAGCCACATAAAACCACCAAGGTAACCGCCCTGGTACGGCTAAAGAAAGACAGCATCATCTGGTTTAACCTCTCCGGGGCATTGGGGGTGCAGGGTATGCGGGGCATCATCACCCAGGACTCGGTGTTTATTATTAACCGGGTAGATAAAGAGTACAGTATTTATAGTTTTAAGGATGTAGCCCACGAATTTAACTTCCCTATTGACTTTGCCCTTATCCAGTCGATGATCGTGGGCAATATGCCCAAGCCCGATGAGCCGGACCAGGCGATAGTGCACGAGGGGAAACAGTACATCATCAAACAAAATATCAACAATATTTTTATTGAAAACTATATTGATGACACCAACATGAAGCTGGTGGAGGTGCAGGTAACCGAAAGGGAAACCGACAATGCCTTAAAACTGCTGTACAAAGATTTTAAAGAGATCAACGGCCAGGCATTTCCGTTTGCCGCCTTTGTCTCTTTAATCCACCACAATGAGTTCGGCCAGTTAGAAACCCAGATGACCATCGAGCACAACCGGGTGGAAGCCCCGGAAAAAGAACTTAGGTTCCCTTTTAATATTCCCAACAAATATGTCCGGAAATAAGTATTTACTGGTCTTATTTCTACTGGCAATTACAGCAACTGCTGCTTTCGGGCAACAAAAAACCAAGGAGCAACTACAGCAAGAGCGGGCTGAAAACCTGCAAAAAATAAAAGAGGCAGAACAAACCCTGCGGCAAACAGCCAGCAAAAAGAAGGCCAGCGTTGGCCAGTTGAATGCCCTTAAATACCAGATAGCGGTACGTAAAAAGGTGATTGCCGGCATTAAAGAAGAAATTAAATTGCTTGATGATGAAATTGCCGATAACCTGGAGATAGTGGCCGCCCTGGAGCGCGACCTGAGCAACTTAAAACAAGAATACGCAGCCATGGTATATGCCGCCTATAAAGCCAAAAGCGGCCAAAGCAAACTTACCTTCCTGTTTTCGGCTGCCTCCTTTAACCAGTTGCTGCGCAGAATGCAATACCTGGAACAATACAGTGAGGCCAGAAAAAAACAAGTGGCCCAGATAATGGCCGTGCAAGACATGCTGCTGGCCGAAAATAAAGCTGTAGAAGCCAAAAAACTGGCCAAAGGCGACCTGCTGGCTGAGCAAATTGCCGAAAATGCCAACCTGCAACAGATGCGCCAAAAGCAGCAAACACTGCTTACCAGCCTGCAAAAGGAGGAAAAAAAGTTGCGTAAAGAGTTGGCCGCCAGGCGTAAGTCGTTAAAAGCGTTAGATAAGCTGATTGACGACCTGATCAGGCGTGAGGCCGAGGCTGCCGCCAAAGCTGCGGCCCTGGCCAACTCCAAGGCCGTAGCTGCTCTGTCGGAAGACTTTTCGAAAAATAAACTTAAACTGCCCTGGCCTACCGAGGGCTTCATCTCCCAGAAATTCGGCCGTTCGCGCGATCCGGTACTGAAAATGGTAGAACGCGACAGCCCCGGCATTGAAATACAAACCAGCCCGGCTGCCGAAGCTACCAGCGTGTTTAAAGGCGAAGTACGGGCGGTAGCCCTGATCCAGGGCTTTAATAAAGCCGTAATTGTTAAGCATGGCGATTATTTTACGGTTTATGCCAAACTGGCGGAAGTATATGTAAAAAAAGGCCAGCAGGTAAATGTAGGCGATAAAATCGGCAAGGTTTTTACCGATAGTGACGGCATTGCCGAGCTCCACTTTGAGTTATGGGAGTTCCGTGAAAACGGTACGGTAAAGCTCAACCCGGAGCTGTGGCTGCGTAAAAAATAACAGCTTTTTACAGCAAAAAAAGTATTTTAACCTTGTTTAGACAAGAAATCGTTATCTTTACGCTTGAATTTTAAACTGTGGACTAATGCAAACACTATTCGCATTTACATTGGGTGGCCCTGAAGTATTTATCGTTCTTTTCGCAATCCTGTTGCTGTTTGGGGCAAAAAAAATCCCTGAGCTTGCCAGAGGTATGGGCCGTGGAATCAGAGAGTTTAAAGATGCTACCAAAGAAATCAAAGACGAGATCGAAGAAGGTGGCATCAAAGATGACAGCAAGTAAGCAGCATTGCAACAATGCCTTTTGCCTGCCAATCCCCGGCCATTAGCCATAAGGGTCAGTGCGGTTTGTCGTTTTTACCGGGTTACGCTTTATGCTAACCGTAACCACAGCGGGAAATAAGCTTGTTTTTACAGTAGGCAGGAATAAAATATTACCGGCAGGGTTTTTTTTCAATGATCAGGCAATTATTTCGTTAACTACTACAGGGCAACACCGGAAAGTTAAAAATTTATGAGAGCAGGACTGCTTATTGTTTTATGGCTGGCAGGCAGCGCCACACAGGCCCAGGAAACCGAAGCCCAGCCGTATGATGCCTACCCGGAAAACTACACCTATGACCTGGTGGCCGACCGCCTTAGTTGTGTGCAGGGGGAAGTGCCCCTGGAATTTAATGAGCAAGTCTATTCTTTTATCGATTACTTCATTGTCCGGAACCGGTCTTACACCAAAGAAGTAATTGCCCGCAGCAGCCTGTATTTTCCCATCATAGAAAAGTACCTGGCCAAATATAACCTGCCCGATGAGCTTAAGTACCTCGCCATCGTGGAGTCGGGGCTGAATGCCCAGGCCATATCGCGGGCCGGGGCCGGGGGCTTGTGGCAGTTTATGCCCTACACCGGCCGGTCGTACAAACTGCACCAGGACTGGTATATAGATGAGCGCTTTGACCCCTACAAGGCTACGGCTGCCGCCTGCCAGTACCTCAGCCAGCTTTATACCATGTTTGGCGACTGGGAACTGGCCCTGGCCGCCTACAATTCGGGCCCCGGCAACGTGCGCAAAGCCATCCGCAGGTCGGGCTACAAGAAAAAATTCTGGGAGATTTACCGCTACCTGCCCCGGGAAACCCGCTCGTATGTACCGCAATATGTAGCTATCGTTTACGCCTTTACGTATGCCGAAGAGCACAACCTGCTGCCCGCTGCACCACACTACCGGATGGCCTCTGACACCATTTTGGTAAAAGGGTTTGTCAACCTGAAACTACTGGCCAGCCACCTCGGCCTGTGTTATGATGACCTGAAAAAGTTAAACCCCAACCTGAAACGGTACGGCATCAAAACCAACAACCGCTTTTATCCGGTTAACCTGCCGGTAGATGTGCTGCCCCGGTTCCATAACCAGCGCGATTCAATTTTATTGCTGGCCGCAGCCGAAGGTAAAAAAGAGCTTGAATACCAGGCCCGCAACTCGGTGGGCAGCACGTTTGGCCGTGAGCGGGTCGTCTATCGGGTGAAAAGTGGTGATGTGCTGGGTACCATTGCCCAACGGTACCGGGTCAGGGTATCCGACATCAGGAAATGGAACCACCTGCGGGGCAATATGATCAGGATCGGCCAACGGTTGAACATTTGGGTATATCCGGGCACCCGGCCGGTAGCCGTGGCCAAAAAAAAGCCGGCTGCCCCTGTTACCCTTGACTATGCGGGTAAAAAAATTTACACCGTACAACCGGGCGACACCCTGTGGGATATCGCCAAAAAATACGAAGGACTTGATATTGAGAAGATTAAAAAACTCAATAACTTGAAAAACTCGAAAATTAAGCCGGGTCAAAAGCTGATAATTGGCTAATCTATGCACTATTTTATTATCTTTATATCCAAAATTCTGGTTATGCGAAAAATGACTCCAACGTTAAAGTGTATAGTGCTGCTGGGGCTCAGCAGCCTCATGTTTGCTTGTGACCTGGAAGAAGGATCACAAAGATTGCTGGTGAACGCTTCCGGCAAACCGGGCGAAATCATCCTGGTCATCGACTCCCTGCAATGGCAGGGGGAACTAGGCGATGCCCTGCGGGAAACCCTGGAAGCCGACCTGCCCGGGGTAGCACGGCCCGAAAAACTTTTTACCGTACGTTATATTGAGCCCACCCTGTTTAACTCGGTTTTAAACAAAGCCCGCAATGTAATTTTTGTGGCCACCCTCGACAGCAAAACCCAGGGGGGCACCACGGTAAGAAATTTTATGACCAAAAATTATATCCAGGAACACCCTGACAAATTTATTATCTCGCAAAAAGACATCTATGCCGCGGGCCAGGATGTGCTTTATCTTTTTTCGGCTACGGAGAAGGGCCTGGCCGAAAAAATAAGGAACAATAAAGCTACCATCCAAAACTTCTTCAATCAAAAAGAAAATGAACGGCTTTTCAAGGCCCTGTACAAGGCTAAGGAAGAAAAAGCCGTAGGCGAATATACGCGCAAAACCTATGGATTTTCGCTGCGGGTGCCCAACGGCTACCGTATTGAAGCCCATGATTCAGCCTTTTTCTGGATACGCAACGTAGGCGAGATAGATAAAAATATTTTTGTTGCCTACCGAGATTATACCAGCGAAGATATCTTTAAGAACCACAACCTGATTGGCCTGCGCGACAGCATAACCCGCTACAATATCTTTGAAGACCCGGCCGACCCCGACACCTATATGCGGGTGGATACCCTGCATATAGAAACTATTTATACTACCACAAAATTCCAGGGGCAATATGCCAAACATATCCGGGGCATCTGGCAAACCGGCATCAACCTGGGCGGGTCGTTTATCAGCTATGTTTTTGTTGACCCCGGCACCAACAGGCTTTATTACCTGGATGGCTTTGTAGCCAGCCCCGGACGTAAAAAACGTGAGGCCCTGCGTGAACTCGAAGTTATTTTAAAAACCTTTAGCACTGCCGAAAAAAAAGAAAAACAAGAGGCCAAAACGTAAATTTTTCGCCTCTTATTATAGGTTATCCGCATAACTACCGGATAGTATTGCCCTCATTAAGGTATGCGGGCAACTTTTTGCGTAAATTCATTTATGGTGTACCGGTAAGCTGTTGCCTGCACTAAAAACACTAACTACCATGAAGCTCGATATAAATGAAAAAGATGCCCTTGATTATCATGAATTCGACCAACCCGGAAAAATCGAGGTGGTGCCTACCAAAGTGCTCAGTTCCCAGCTCGACCTGGCGCTGGCCTACTCCCCGGGGGTAGCCGTACCCTGTAAGGCCATTGAAAAGAACAAAGAAGACGTGTACCGCTATACCGCCAAAGGCAACCTGGTTGGCGTGGTCACCAATGGCACGGCCGTGTTGGGGCTGGGCAATATCGGCCCCGATGCCGCCAAACCGGTGATGGAAGGCAAAGGCGTGCTCTTTAAAAAATTTGCCGGCATAGATGTGTTTGATATTGAACTGGACACCACCGACCCCGATGCGTTCATCCGCATTGTAAAAGCCATGGAGCCCACTTTTGGCGGTATCAACTTAGAAGACATCAAAGCCCCGGAAAGTTTTAAAATTGAGCAGGAATTACGCGAGGCAATGAATATCCCGGTGATGCACGATGACCAGCATGGTACGGCCATCATCTCTGCTGCCGGCTTACTAAATGCCCTTGAACTGGTCAACAAAAAGATTAACGAAGTAAAGGTAGTGGTTAACGGGGCCGGGGCGGCAGCCATTTCCTGTGCCCGGCTATACTTCTCGCTCGGCCTGCAGGAGGAAAACCTTTTTATGCTGGACAGCAAGGGGGTTATCACTACCGACAGGGCCGAACTGCCCCCGGCAAAAAAACAATTTGCCCGGGAAACCAAAGCCAAAACCTTGTCGGAAATTATGCAGGGTGCCGATGTGTTTATCGGCCTTTCGGTAGCTGATGTGCTCACTGCAGAACACCTGCAGGCCATGGCGGCCAACCCAATAGTTTTTGCCCTGGCCAACCCCAATCCCGAAATTGACTATGCACTGGCTGTTGGGGTACGTAAAGACCTGATCATGGCTACCGGCCGGTCCGACCACCCCAACCAGGTAAATAATGTTTTGGGGTTCCCTTACATTTTCCGTGGCGCCCTGGACGTGCGGGCCACCACCATCAACGAAGAGATGAAACTGGCGGCCGTAAAAGCGCTGGCCGAGCTGGCCAAGGAGCCCGTTCCCGAAATTGTAAAAAGGGCCTACAACAACAAGAATATGTCGTTTGGCAAACAATATTTAATCCCCAAACCACTCGACCCTCGCTTAATTTCCACCGTTTCCCCGGCCGTGGCCAAAGCCGCCATCAGCACCGGGGTGGCGCGTAAGGTTATTGAGGATTGGGAAATGTATGACCAGGAACTGCAAACCAGATTGGGCAACGACCACAAGCTGATGATGGGGGTTATTTCCCGCGCCAGGAATAACCCTAAGAGGATTATCTTCACCGAAGGCGACAATTATAAAATCATTAAGGCAGCCGAAACCCTCAAAGCCGAAGGCATTGGCGAACCGGTTTTATTGGGTAAAAGGGATAAAATCAAGGCCATCTGCGCTGAACATCACATTGAAATGACCCATTGTGAAATCCTTGACCTGAGCGAGCCCGCCAACGAACCTACCCTGCGGCACTATGCACAACTTTTTTACCACATGCGTAAACGCAAAGGGCTTACCTATGAAGAATGTTATAAGCTCATGCAAAGCCGGAATTACTTCGGCAACATGATGCTGCACGAAGGCCATGGCGATGCCCTGGTTACCGGCCTGACCAAAGAGTATTCCAAATCGCTGATCCCCGCCCTGCAAATCACCGGGGTGGCCGAGGGGTACAAAAAAGTGTCGGGGATGTTTATTGTTTCCCGCAAAGACAAAAATTACTTTTTTGCCGATACCACCGTGCAGGAAAACCCCAGTGCCGAAGAGCTGGTAGAAATCATTGACCTTACCGCCCGGGCCGTAAAAATATTTTATGAAGAACCGCGGGTAGCCGTGCTCTCCTACAGTAATTTTGGCTCAGCCAAAGGAGAAGTGCCCGCCAAGGCCCGGAAAGCCGTGGAACTGGCGCGGAAGAAGTTTCCCGACCTGGTAATTGATGGCGATATACAAGCCAATATTGCCGTAAACAAAGAATTGCAACAAGAGATGTACCCTTTCAGCCATCTGGCCGCTACCGGGGCCAACACCCTGGTGTTCCCCGACCTGGCCTCCGGCAATATTGCCTATAAGCTGGTGATGGAACTGGGGGGCGCCCACGCCATCGGGCCAATTCTTACCGGCATGAAAAAACCGGTTCATATCCTGCAACTTGGCAGTTCTATCCGGGAAATTGTTAATATTGCTGCCATTGCCGTAATTCATTCACAAATATTGACTAAAACCGCTAAATGATTGCGTTTGTAAAAGGAAGGTTAGTACAAAAAGAAGCCACCCATGTGGTAATTGAGGTGAATGGCATCGGCTATCACGTTTTTATTTCCCTGGCTACCTATGGTAAAATTAAAGATGAAGAAGCCTGTATGCTGTACACTTACTTCCATGTAAAGGAAGACAGCCAGGCATTGTACGGGTTTTTAACCGAAGCAGATAAACTATTTTTTATGGATTTGATTTCCGTTTCCGGTATCGGCCCCAGCACCGGCATTATTATGCAGTCTTCGATGACCACCAATGAGCTTAAAGCCGCCATTGTGGCCGAAGACGTGGCCGCCATCCAAAAAATTAAAGGCATAGGCGCCAAAACCGCCCAGCGGGTGATCCTCGAGCTAAAAGATAAAATCAGGAAAGAAGGTTTTGCTGCCGATACCCGCCAGATTTCGGGTAATTTTGATAATAATTTGCGTAGCGAAGCGTTGTCAGCATTGGTAATGCTGGGAATTAACAAAAGTACCGCCCAAAAAAGCATTGAGGCGGTCCTGCGAAGGTCGGAGGGGAATATTACTTTGGAAGAGTTAATTAAACGGTCATTACAAGCTTCTTAACGCACTTAACCACCGTTGGCAATTACATCGCTGCATAACCGGAAACCACCTGTCGTCAGGATAATAACCCTGTTGGTTATCCTGGGCAGCAGGGTTGCGTATGGCCAGCAAAGCACCGTAGCCCAGGACACCCTCCCGCCTCGGCCGGCCACCCGCCTCAGCGACAGCCTGCGAAACCTGCCTTACACACCCTCAACCCGGCCCGATTTTGAGCCCCGCGACCGCTATGGCGATCCTTTTTCTAACCGCATCGGGTACTCGCCCCTGTTATTTGGTGACCCCAGCAACCTCGAACGCATTGTATCGCTGGATACCGGCCTGAATTTCTCTATCACTGAAAGAATCGGCACCTTCGATTACCGGCCGCCAACAACTATTTCGTTTGCCGAGTACTCGGCCTACCAAACCAAGGACCTGCTGAAAGCCTACTGGCAGGAACGGGCAGTGGCCGTAGATGGCGAAACCGCCCTGACCAGCAAACGCCTGATACCAAAAGTTTACATCAGCCCGGTATTCGACCGTATTTTTGGCGGCAGCTATGTGGAAATCAACCCGCGGGGTATGGTAAACCTGGATTTCGGGGCCCGGTTTCAGCGCATCAACAATCCCGCCATCCCCATTACCCAGCAGCGCAATGGCGGCTTTGAGTTCGACCAGCAAATAAGCATGAATGTCGTAGGCAAAATCGGTGAAAAATTAAAAGTTACGGCTAACTTCGATAATAATAACTCCTTCGACTTTCAAAACAACCTGAAGGTAGAATTCACCGGCTTTGAAGAGGATATCATCAAAAAACTTGAGGTGGGCAATGTTACCATGCCGGTAAGCAATAGCCTGATGACCGGGGCCCAAAACCTCTTTGGTGTGAAAACCCAGTTGCAGTTTGGCAAATTGTTCATTACCGGGGTGGCCTCTACCCAGCGGGGTAAAAGCGACCAGGTAACGGTTGAGGGCGGAGGCGTGCAAGGCCGTGAGTTTGAAATAAAAGCCTCAAATTACGATGAAAACCGGCACTTTTTCCTCGGCCATTTCTTTCGCGACAATTATGAGAAATGGCTGGCCAACATCCCGCGCATTACCTCCGGGGTGCAAATATCCCGGGTTGAGGTGTATATTATCAACCGCAATAACGACACCCGTTCGCAACGTAATATCGTAGCTTTTATGGACCTGGCCGAAGGCAAGGTTATCTATCAGGCGTTTGACGGAGTGGTTGCCCCCGGCCTGGGCGATGTGCCCAACCGCAACGATGCCAACCAATTGTTTAATGCCATTGTTAACCTGGACCGTAATGTTGACAATATTGATGGTATCCTTGACACATCACCGTTCAATATGGTAAAGGCTACCCACTATGACAAAATCAACGGGGCCCGCAAGCTGGAAGACCGGGAATTTACCGTGCATCAACAACTCGGCTATATCACCCTTAACCGGCCCCTGAGCAGCGATGAGGTGCTGGCCGTAGCCTACGAATACAGCTACAACGGTATTACCTATAAAGTAGGTGAACTTACCGAAGACTATGCCAACCGCCCCGAGGACGAAGTGATCTTTATGAAGATGCTGCGGCCGAGTAAAATTGCCACCCGCGACCAAAACAATAAACGCATACCTACCTGGGACCTGATGATGAAAAATGCCTATAACCTGAATGCCAGCCAGGTAAACCAGGAAGGGTTTCAGTTACGCATTACCTACCGTGACGACCGCACCGGCCTTGACAACCCTAATTTGAACGAAGGCGTGAACACCAAAGACATCCCCCTGATTGAACTATTGGGGCTTGACCAGTTGAACGTTAACGGAGACCCTCCGAAAGACGGGAATTTCGACTTTATTGACGGGGTAACCATTAACACCACCACAGGAGTAATATTTTTCCCTAAGCTCGAACCTTTCGGTAGTCATTTAAAAAGCTTGTTTGACCCCGGGGAGGTAGAACTTATCCAACGCTACGTTTACGATACCCTGTACGGCACTACCAAAGCCGATGCCGTCCTGGATGTGACCAAAGATAAATATTTCCTCTCCGGCTCGTTAAAGTCCGGGTCGTCAAGCGAGATCTTATTAGACGGTATCAAGATTGCCGAAGGCTCGGTAGTGGTCACAGCCGGGGGCATAACCCTCACCGAAGGGGTTGACTATACGGTTGACTATAACTTTGGTAAGGTACAGATCCTTAACGAAAGCATTATCAACTCCGGCAAAACCATTAAAGTAACCTACGAAAAAGCCGATTTATTTAATTTCCAGTCGCGCACCCTGGTAGGGGCACGGGCCGAATACCGGATCAACGATAATTTTAACCTTGGCGCCACCGTACTCTATCATTATGAGCGGCCCCTGTACACCCGGCCTTCCATTGGCAATGAGCCGGCCAAAAACACCAAATACGGGTTCGATATGAACTATAGTACCGAATCCCGGTTCCTGACCAAAATGATTGATGCCCTGCCGTTGATCCAGACCAAGGAACCCTCAAAAATCACTTTCAGCGGGGAGTTTGCCCAGCTAATACCGGGCACCTCCAATATTGTTAATGGTGAGGGCACTTCCTATATCGATGATTTTGAAAACACCGTTACCCCTTTCAGCCTGAGTAACTGGATCATGTGGAAGGTAGCTGCCACCCCCACCACCCCCGACAACCGTTTTGACCTGAGCGAGGGGGCCAATGATGACCTCAGGTTTTCGTATAAAAGGGCTAAGCTGGCCTGGTACATTATTGATAATGTGTTCTACCGTACCGGGGGGCCGGCAAAACCACCCATTTCAGAAGAAGCCTTGAAAAACCATTACGTGCGGCCTATTGAGCCTCAGGAAATATTCCCCGGCAAACAACTTGAAGTAATAAACACCAACTATCCGATTCTCGACCTGGCTTATTTCCCTGACGAAAGAGGCCCCTACAACTACAACCCCGACCTTACCTCCCAGGGCAAGTTAAAAGACCCCCAAAGCAATTGGGCCGGGATAACCACAGCCATTCGTTCGGAAGTGGATTTTGACAAATCAAATATTGAGTACCTTGAGTTCTGGCTGATGGACCCCTTCATTAACAGCCCGTATGGGGTGGTTGACGATGGCAGCCCTAACCCGCAACCCAATTTCACCGGAGGCGAACTGATATTCAACCTGGGCAGCGTCTCGGAAGACGTGATGCGCGACAGGCGCATGGCCTTTGAAAACGGCCTGCCGGCCGATGGGGTAAAAACCCCCGATAATGTTACCGAAAACAACTGGGGCTTTGTTACCAACCAGCAGTACATTAACAACGCCTTTAACAATGAACCGGGGGCACGGGTAAACCAGGATATCGGCCTGGACGGCCTTGCTGACGATGAAGAGCTAACTAAGTTCACGGATTTTATCAATAACCTGCCCCCTAACCTGGCACCCGGGGCCGTGGACCAGATAAGAAGCGACCCCTCAGCCGATAACTTTAACTACTTTCTTGGCCCCGAACTGGACCAAAAAGGCGCCAATGTTGTAGAACGTTATAAAAACTTCAACGGCCTTGAAGAGAACTCCCCCGATCTCAGCAATAATGTTTTACCCTATTCGCCTTCGGGCTCTACCCTGCCCGATAACGAAGACCTGAACATTGACAACACCCTGGGTGACCTCGAAGAATATTACGAATACCGGGTTAACCTGCGCCCGGGGCAACTAAAGGTTGGGGAAGGGTACATTGTAGATAAGGTATCGAATGTTAAAAACGGAGATGAGGTTAACTGGTACCTGTTTCGTATCCCCGTAAGGCAACCCGATGCCATTGTGGGTAACATCAGCGGTTTTAAGTCCATCCGTTATGTACGGATGTATTTTACCAACTGGTCGCAACCGGTAGTGTTAAGGACCGCCAATTTACGCCTGGTAGGCTCACAGTGGAGGCGCTTTGAGGACAACCTGGAGAATAAACGGTTTGACGAGATCCCGGAGAGGGAAGACAGCAAATTCACCATTTCGGTAGTGAATATAGAAGAAAACGGCCAGGGTGGCGAGTCGGGCATCCCGTATGTTTTACCCCCCGGCATTATCCGCGACCGGGATAACACCTCGGTTATTGAAAGGCGCTTAAACGAGCAATCCATGCAACTTTGTGTGGAAGACCTGCAAGACAAAAACGCCCGGGCCGCCTTTAAAAACATTGACCTTAACCTGGTTAATTACGGCCGGGTGAAGATGTTTATCCATGCCCAGAGCCCCAATGCCCAAAGTGGTGACCTGCGGGCCTTCCTGCGCCTGAGTTCCGGCTTCGACAATTATTATGAAATAGAAGTGCCGCTGACCATTACCCCCTTTAACTCCAGCAGCCCCGGGGAAATATGGCCAACAGAAAATGAAATAGACATGCCTTTTGGCGAGTTGTATAAAGCTAAATCGATGCGTAATGCAGCCGGGGTTTCCCTGGACCTGCCCTTTACCACCACCTATAACCAATATAAAATTACCGTGGTTGGTAACCCTAAAATGAGTGTAATAACCAGTTTAATGATTGGTATCCGTAACCCTGAAAGTGCCGATGAAAGCGCTTACGATGTATGCATCTGGGCCAATGAACTCAGGGTTACCGATTTTGACCGCCAGGCCGGCTGGGCCGGCAATGCCAGCCTCAACGCCAGACTGGCCGATTTTGCCAATATTTCGGCCTCTACACGCTACACCGCCTATGGCTTTGGTAATGTACAATCAAAAATTGCCGAACGCACCCAGGAAACCACCTTTGAGTACGATGTTTCGGGCAATGTAAACCTGGACAAATTCCTGCCTTCGAAATCAGGGATAAAAATCC
Source organism: Cyclobacteriaceae bacterium (assembly GCA_026989505.1). GTDB lineage: Bacteria > Bacteroidota > Bacteroidia > Cytophagales > Cyclobacteriaceae > S012-113. Next base: position 24,662 of record JALSJF010000068.1, on the reverse strand, counting down.
CGGTATTTGCCAGCTATGAAAGAAAAACCATAACCCCCGAATATAACCCGTTAGACTCTGACATCCCCCTGGAAAGCAACCTGGAGGCCATAGAAGATACCCAAGAGCGCAACGATTTCAAAAATGCGGTTATCGACCGCACCGAGCAACGCAGTATCAACCTCACCAACTTGCGCAAAGAGCACACCAACCCCGATAAGAGCAAAAGGTTTTACAACATCGAGAACTTTGCCGTATCGTTTGCCTATAGCGATAAAACCCGCAGTAATTATAATATTGCCACCTATCAAAACCGCAATTACACCGGCTCCCTTGCCTATACCTTCAGCCCGCAGGAGGTTTCCCTGCAACCTTTCAAGGATATGGATGCCTTTAAATCAGACTGGCTGAAACTTATTAAAGATATTAATTTTAACCCTGTTTTATCTAATGTTACCATCAGGGGCGAGTTGAAAAGAACGTATATAAAAACCCTTTACCGGAACAAAGATTTAACCAGTGAAGGTGTAGCGGCCAATTATGAAAAATCTTTTGTTTTTAACCGTATTTACGGCCTTAAATGGAATATTACCAAGGCTATTTCGTTGGATTACAGTGCCCGGGCCAATGCCCTGGTAGATGAGCCGGACGGTGAGATCACCACCGAAGGCAGGGACATTATCCTGACCAACCTGAAACAATTCGGGCGGATGAAGTCCTTCAACCAGACCCTGGGGGCCAACTTCCGCCTGCCGCTGGATAAAATACCGCTTACCGACTGGACCAATGCCGATGTGCGTTATAGTGTAGGTTATCTCTGGACCTCCGCAGCCCTGGACCAGATTGATACCCTGGGCAACCGCATTGAAAATAACCGCACCATTACCGCTTCAGGAAAGTTCGATCTGGTTAAACTCTACAATAAGGTGCCTTACCTGAAAAAAATCAATTCCCCGCCACGGAGGCGCGCCAGCCGCAGGCCCACGGCCACCCGGGATACGGTGGTGAGAAAAGACAATAAACTCGTTAAAGGGTTACTGCGGTCGTTGATGATGTTACGGTCTGTAAACATTACCTACGATATCAAAGATGGTACCAGTTTGCCCGGGTTCAGGAAAAGCCCCTACCTGCTGGGTATGGATACCACCTGGTCATCGCCCGGGGCAGGGTTTATTCTGGGCGACCAGAACCCCGGCATCCGCTATGATGCAGCCAATAACGGCTGGCTGGTTGATAACCCCATTCTTTCCGACCCTTTCCGGCAGATACAAACCATCGATTTAAACATTAAGGGTATCATTGAACCTTTCAGCAGCTTTAAACTACAGGTTGATATCAAGAAAAAGAAATCTTCCCAGTATCAGGAGATCTTCCGTACCGATTCATTAGGCGCTTACCAATCTTTTAACCCAACCCGCTCCGGGGCTTACAGCATAACCTTCCTGGCCATAAAAACCGCCTTCGTAAACGATAACCAGGACGACATTTCACCTTTATTTGAAGCGTTTGTGCGTAACCGGGCCATCATCGGGCAACGGCTGTTTGACCAAACCGGCAACAACTACGACCCCAATAGCCAGGATGTGCTGACCCCGGCTTTTCTTGCCGCCTACTCGGGTAAATCGGCCAATGAGGTGAGTTTGCGTACCTTCCCCGCTACCCCTTTGCCCAACTGGCGGTTAGATTATACCGGCCTGGGCAAACTGCCGTCAATGCGCAAACAGTTTTCTTCCTTTACCATCACCCATGCCTATTCGTCAACCTACAGTGTGAGTAATTATACCAACTCCCTGCTCTACCAAACCCCCGAGGACCTATTGCTGAACAACAATGTGGAAAATACCGGGCCGGCCACGAAAGTAAATGATGAAGGGCAGCTTATACCCCAGTATGTTGTGCAGCAAATTATTATTACCGAACGGTTTGCCCCGTTGATTAAGATAAGTATGCGCACCCGCAGCCGCCTGAATGCCTCCATTGAATACAAAACCGAACGCAACCTGGCCCTTAACCTGGCCAACGTGCAGATAACCGAACTAAACAGCAAAGACCTGGTGCTGTCGCTGGGCTTTACCAAATCAAATGTAAAAGTGCCCTTCAAGATTAAAGGGCGCACGGCCACCCTGGAAAACGACCTGGATTTCAGGATGGACCTAACCATTAAAGACACCAAGACCATCCAGCGAAAATTTAATGTGGACACCAACGGGGAAGAGGTATCGGTAAATACCATTACCAATGGTAACGTAAATATCCAGGTACGGCCCAACATTGGCTATGCCCTGAACAACCGGCTTACCCTGCAGGCCTATTATGAAAGAAGCATTAACGAGCCCCGCATTACCACCTCCTTCAGGCGTACCACCACCGCTTTTGGCGTGCAGGTACGGTTTAGTTTAGCCCAGTAATGCCAACCTGTGCCCGATTGGTTGGTGCTAACAAAAAAGGGTTTACCCTGCCTTGGTTTTAACCCGGAAAATTCACAATAATTTTCGGGTTAATATTTTAGAATATAATGTACATTTGAAGTACAAAACCTGAAAACAGTTAACTTATGAATATCCCGGCAGATTTAAAGTACACCAAAGACCACGAATGGGTGAAAATTGACGGCACTATGGCCACTATTGGTATTACCGATTTTGCCCAGAAAGAACTTGGCGATATAGTTTTTGTAGAAGTTGACACCGAGGGGGAAACCCTGAGTGTGGGCGATGTATTTGGTACCGTAGAAGCCGTAAAAACGGTTTCTGACCTGTTTATGCCGGTAGCCGGCACCATTGCCGAAATAAACGAAGGCCTGGAAGATACTCCCGAAGTAGTAAACCAGGACCCCTATGGGGAGGGCTGGATGGTAAAAGTAGAACTGGCCCCTGATGCCGACACCAGCGATTTGTTAAGTGCCGACCAGTACAAAGAAGTGATTGGAGAATAAATTTACCCGTAAACTGATTACACTGAGTACCCAACTGTATATCGGTTGGGTACTTTTTATTGCCCTGCTCACCTTGCTGCCCGGGCAGTTGATCCCCAATATTATTGATTGGAACTTCCTCTCCCTCGATAAAATTATTCATTTTACGGTTTTTACCGTGTTGTCATTACTTGGGGGCATTAGCTTAAAATATGGCCGCTGGCGGCAAAAAGTTGCCTACCCGGTGCTTACCAGCGTATTAGTGGCCCTTGCCTACGGCACCGCCCTGGAATTCACCCAGGCCCTGGTGCCGCAACGTACTTTTGACTATGCCGATCTGACGGCCAACGCTACCGGAGCCTGCTTTGGTGTGCTGTTATTCATGTTTTTTAACAATAAACTTAACCAATAGCCGTTACGTTTATAAATCCGGTAATACGGCCGGCCCGTACGTAAACCCTACAGCTATGCAAAAGCCTCATCCCAAACACCCGAATATCAACCGTCATTCAGGCCTGTTCTTCAACCTGGGCCTGGTTATCTCCCTGGCCCTGGTCATCCTGGCCTTTGAATATAAATCCCCTTTCGACAAGGAAGTGATGGGCAGGGCCCCCGTGGCAGATATTATGGAAGTAGTTGATATCCCCATCACCAGCCAAAAGCCAAAGCCGCCCCCACCCCCGGCAGCGCCAAAGAAATTGGTATTAACCCCCACGGCAGCCGAAACCGAGTTGCCGGAAACCAAGCCGCTGGTGGCAGAAGTAGCAACCCTATTGCCCGGGCAAAGCTTTGCCCTGGTACCGGACGACCTTCCCGATGAAATTCCCGATGAAATTCCGTATAATGCGGAAATAATGCCCTCCTACCATGGTGGTATGAACGCTTTTTACCACTATATCAAGCAGCACCTGCGGTACCCGAAGCGGGCCAAACGGTTGGGCATCGAAGGCCGGGTTACCCTGCAATTTGTTGTGGATACAGACGGCCGGATACGTGAGGCCACGGTAATAAAAGGCATCGGGGCCGGTTGTGATGAAGAAGCCTTGCGGGTAGTGCTGGCTGCCCCCGGCTGGCAGCCGGGCAGGCAAAGGGGCAAGCCGGTAAAGGTGCGCATGGTGGTACCGATAACGTTTAAACTTCATTAATCAGATTTTGTATTTTACGGGGATTGGCAAGTACATTTAAACGAAGATGGTAACATTTTATCTGCTTTGGCGTAAAAATATTACAGCAATATAGTTATATTTGAAGCTTCGAGGAGTAGCATAAAGTAAAAAAAGTATGGAAGCGAAGAAGAACCCGGATGTAGATTTATCAAAAAAAACCGGCCTGTTTTTGAATATAGGCTTTGTGGTTAGTTTGTTGTTGGTGATTGTGGCCTTTGAATGGCGCTCATACGACAATACCGATTTGTTGGATATGGGCCAGATCAATGATGATTTTGACGAAATGACTGAGGTGCCGATTACCCAGCAGCCTCCGCCACCACCCCCCAAGATCAAACAGCCCGAAATTATAGAGGTGCCGGATGAAGAAGAAATTGAAGAGGAAATTGAGGTAGACCTTGACGTAGAGATTACCGAGGAAACCGAAATTGAAGAAATAATTTTTGACGAGCCGGAAGAGGAAGAAGAAACCGATGAAATATTTCAGATCGTTGAGAACCCGGCTACGTTTAAAGGCGGGGTACAGGCCTTTTATGCCTATGTGCAGAAAAACCTGAAGTACCCTTCGCAAGCCCAGCGTATGGGCATGGAAGGCCGCGTGTTTGTAGAGTTTGTGGTAGGCAAAGACGGCAAGATTACCGATGTAAAAGTATTACGCGGTATTGGGGCCGGCTGCGATGAAGAGGCCGTAAGGGTATTGAAAAACTCCCCGGCCTGGAACCCCGGCAAACAACGCGGGCGCCCGGTACGCCAGCGTATGGTACTGCCCATTACCTTTAAACTGAACTAAAAGAAACCCTGAAGGATATACCTTCAGGGTTTTTTTATGCCATTTAATTGCGCCCGCAAAGAAAGCCTTCCCCGGCACATCCCCCGCTTTCAGTCCTCAGCAAGTGGCTCTGCCGGTATATAGAGGGCTAACAGGCAGACGGCTAAACGGTAACCACACAACCCGCAGGCAGGTGTTTTTTAACCCGGTTTATTCACAACTTTCGTGAATAATGACGTAAATTAAATGATAAACATATGTTTATCATTTAATTACATCAGGTCCTTAGACTCCGGTTCAGCGGAGGTTAACCCCTGATGCCCCGAGACCTCGGGGTCATCGGCCCTGTGGGCGAATAATTCTTCATGTAGTTTTAGCAGGCCTAATTCCAATCTCCAGTAGAAGTATTCCTGTTTACTAATCAGTTTACCCTTACACTAAATTGACCAATACCCACAACTGGACTATCTACTTTTCATTGCAAAGCAGATGGCATTTGTTCTGCAACTAAATTCCCTTTTTTGGTTATAGTTTAAATAGCTGTAAATCAACCGCCAGACAACTGCTTGTCAGCTAATTACATCAGGTCCTTAAACTCCGGTTCAGCGGAGGTTCAGCGGAGGTTCAGCGGAGGTTAACCCCGATGTTCCGAGGCCTGGGCCATAGCCTTACGGCCCGGACCCGTGAAATAAAAAAAGCCGCACCGGTTACCCGGTGCGGCTTACTGTAACTGTTAACTAAGCTTAGTTGAAGATATACCGGACACCAATTTGCATCTGCCACCTTGAGCTGCGCAAACCTGCATCATCCAGGTTATTGTAGTAAGGCTTGTTGTCGATGTAACCGGGGAACGAGTAGATTGGCTCACGGGTATCATCGCCATTGTTATCCTGTACCCAACCCTCAAACCTGTACAGGGCGTAGTTAAAGCGGGTATCTTCCCTGCGGTACATCTTGCCCCATTTTTTATTCAACAGGTTACCTACATTAAAGATATCAACCGACAGTTGCAAGGTGTTACGCTTGCCCCCGGCTGTGGTGATGTAGAAATCCTGTAAGAATTTCAGGTCAAAGATATTTTCCCATGGGGTACGGTTCTGGTTACGGTCAACATACTGGCCACGTACGGTGCTTAAATATTTGTCCTGCGAGATAAACGCATTCAGGCGGTCCCAGTCTTCCTGGCTGGCCATAGTGATATCATTCTGATCTACCGGAACATACGCCAATTCCGGGGTACGGCTGTCGGCATTGATCATGTCGTCACCATCGCCAATGAGGAAGCTATAGGCATCACCTGAGCGGCCTTCATACACCAGCCCGATCTGGGTAGCGAGGTGGTTGGCATACTCCTTGCGGTAAGAAATAGTACCCAGCACCCTGTGGCCGGCCGCAAAAGCCGAACGCCTTACCTGGGTTACTACGTTCCTGTCGCTGACAGTTTGGTTATAACGCCACTGTGAGGAGTTCTGTGAAGAAGTTCCATCGTAGATCGAGTACGAGTCGCCATACGAGTAGGACAATGAGGTGTTAAACCCATTATCGAAAGCCTTTCTCAGCAATAAACTGAAGTTATAGGCATAACCTTTGTTGGTATTCGAGGCCAGCGATATCCTGCCATAATCGCTGTTAATTAAATCCCTGCGGTTAAATAACGGCCGTTGGTCAGAAGGCTGATCCAGGTTCCCCCAGGAAGGTTGCAGGTTAACGTTTTCATAATAAATATTATTGATAAACTTGGTATAAATCGCATCGAAAGTGGCTATAATACCGCCTGGTAATTTTTGATCGACAGCCAGGTTGGCCTTAAGCACCTGCGGGATTTTAAAGTCACTGGCAAACAAGTCGATATTACCTGACTCCGGAGGGTTGCTGGGGTCTATTGCCCCCGGGTACTGATTGTTTACGTCAGCAACAAAGGGAGTAGAGGTAAACCAGCCTCCCCTGAACTCAAAGCCCTGGTTTAAGCCGTTATTATTATAAGCGCCACCGGGCCATACCAGGGGAATCCTACTGGTAAACAAGCCTATGCCTCCGCGCAATTGGGTTTCCTGGTTGCCTTTCACATCCCAGTTAAAGCCTACCCTGGGGGCCAGCAATACCTGCGGCTTAATAAACGAACCGGTCCTGGCCCCTTTCAGGTCATAGCCGGCCGCTTCAATCAACGGAATGGTATTATCGTTAAACCGCTGGTTTTCCGGAGTATCTTCAAACAACTGCATATCGGCCCTTAAGCCCAGGGTGAGTTTAAAGTTGTCAGTCACATTCCAGCTATCTTGTACATAAAGTCCTAAAAGCTGTGATTTAAACTCAATACCCGAAGGTGACTCATCGCCCACTATATTGGCCAGCAATGAATAACCGCGCAAATACACCCAGGCTGACTGGTCCGTCAGGTAGTCATTCACGCTATTAAACTGGTAACTGCCGTAGTTGAAGGGGATAAACAGGTTCTTGGTTTTGTAAAATTCGGCATTACCCCCAATTAACAGGGTATGCTTACCGAGGTACATTTCGAAGTTATTGGTAAAGGTAATGATATCCTGGTTGAGCAGGTTGGCGGTAGAAAACGGCTCGGCACCAAATACAATGCGGCCTTCACCATCATCAATGGTTACCGATGGGAAAGGGTCTCCCATAGGGTCACGGTCATCGCGTACCAGGGTCATGCCAAAAGTGAAATGGTTGGACGCCTTATCAAAATTCGACTTCAACTCTATGGCCGATGAGTTGGTGGTGGAGTTAAAATACTCCGAGCCATTAATAAACTGCAGCGAGGTAATCCCTGACCTTCGGGCTTCCAGGTTTTCAGCCTTTACAAACGAATGCCTTACCGATAATTTATGCTGCTTGCCCAGGTTGAAATCGAGCTTGGCAATGATCTTATCACTATTCAGGAAAGCCGTGTTATCAAGGTACTTTCCAGGATCATACCCATAGCTGTTAATTTTGGAGATCAGGTTATTTACATCTGCCTGGGTGGCATCTCCGGTATAGTTGTTAAAATCGAATGGTTGCGGGGTTTCATCCCGTTGCATTTCGGCATTGATAAAGAAGAACACTTTGTCCTTTACTATCGGCCCGCCTACACGCACACCAAACGTAGTAGCGCTATAGTCAGAAAGTTTCTCCCGGGTTACCCCGTTAAAATCCTCAGCCGGGGTTCTGCCGGCCATATTCTGGTTACGGAAATAGTAATAGGCGCTACCGCTTACCTCGTTGGTGCCACTACGGGTTACCGCATTAATGGAAGCCCCGGCAAAACCACTCTGACGGATATCGAATGGCGCTACCGAGATATTAAACTGGGCAATCGCATCAATAGGATAAGGCGAGACCCCGGTTTGGCCACCATTGGTACCGCTACCGGCCAGGCCAAACACATCGTTGTTTACTGCCCCGTCAATGTAAATGGCATTCAGCCGGTTGTTCATACCGGCCACAGAAATCTCAAAGCCGTCATTACCTTCCTGGATTCTGGCCATCGGCTCAAAACGGGCAAAATCGCCTATGGCACGGCCAACGGTTGGGGTAAGGTTAATATCCTCGGTATTGAGGGTGGTTTCTGCCCCGGTACGGTTACCGTCAAATATTCCTCCGGAAGTGATCACAATCTCCTGCAATTCAGTAGCGGATTCAGAAAGTGACTTGTTTAATTTAAAGGTCTGGCCCAAAGAAAGGTAAACACCTTCTTCCTTATAGTCCTGGAAGCCGACAAAAGAAACCGTAATGGTGTAAGGGCCGCCAACGTTCATGTTGGGGATCCTGAAATAGCCGTCAGCATCGGTAACATTGCCATACTGCGAACCCGTAGGCACGTGTACAGCAATCACCGTTGCCCCGGGCAAAGGCTGGCCTGAAGAATCGGTTATCCGGCCGTTAATGGAGGCAGTGGTAAGCCCCTGGCCAAAACCAATAACAGCAACAGCCATAAAACAGAGAATTAGTAAACTTCTTTTCATGTTTGTTTGGTTTGGTTTAACTTAAATTTAAATTTTTACAATATAATCTTTGCAAGGTTAGTAAATCTAACCCATGAATTTTCCCCAGAAATATTATGATTTTGGTACCTGATAAACAGCAGAAATAACGATTTCTTAACATCAATATCCAGCGCTAACTATTGGATGCAAATAACAATTATTTAGGCGTAAAAACAAGATAATTTTTAGCCAATTTTTCATTTAATGATGAAACCCCAATGATGGTTTTGTTATCCGGCCATTTTGGCAAAAATAGTACAAAAGGCTGCCGGGTATTTTCCCCGGGCGCCAGGGTTTCACGGGGCGGTTCCCCGCACAAAGCGGGGTGTTCCGGGCAAAAGAATCCCTTACTCAGGAATACAGCAATCGTCCTCGGTGCCTTCAATGGCTTTTTGCAACTGCCTATCGGCTGTGGCCCGGGCAGTAGTAGCAGCAGGCTGTTGTCCGGCACTGCTTTTTTTATGCTCGGGGAAAAACTTTTTCTGCCAGATAAGCAAAATCATCACCCCGACAAAAATAGAGGAATCGGCAATATTGAAGATGGCGCTGAAAAAGTGAAAAGTAGTGCCGCCTACATAAGGCACCCAATCGGGCCACATAAAAGTAAATAACGGAAAGTACAGCATATCAATTACCTGGCCGTTTAAAAAGGCAAAAGGGGCATCATAGGGCATATTATCGAAAATAATACCATAAAACATGCTGTCGATCAGGTTGCCCAGGGCTCCGGCCAGAATAAGCGCCCCGGCCCATAATGCCCCGGGATGGGTACCTTTGCGGGCATACTTATACAGCAAATATGCCCCCACCACCGAAGCCACAAGGCGGAACAGGGTAAGCACCACCTTACTGTAGGCCCAATCGGCTTTGAGGCCAAAAGCAATGCCCTCGTTTAAGATATAATGAATCCTGAACCACTCTCCCAGCACATTAAATTCTTCGTAGAGGTGCATGTTGTAGTGTACCAGTAATTTCACCCCCTGATCTAACAAGACAATGGCCAGGGTGAGCAAATAATATTTATAGTATTTCACCTAGGCTTCTATTTTAAGTTTTAATTTATGCGTGTCTATTTCCAGTTCGGCCCCTTCAGCCAGTTCTTCGGCCACGTTAAACTCTTTGGCCTGGGTTTCCACACAAATATAGTTGGCAAACCTGTCGAGGGCCTGGCCCACCAGCGGGTCGGTGTTGCCAATGTTAAGTTTGATTTTATCCTGCACCTCCAGGCCCATATCTTTACGCATATTCTGGATACGGTTTACCAAATCCCGTGCCAGGCCTTCTGCGCGTAATTCATCGGTAATCTCCACGTCTAAGGCCACGGTAATTTTACCCTCGCTGGCCACTACCCAGCCGGGGATATCTTCACTAACGATTTCCACCTCATCCAGGTTAAGGGTAATGGTTTCATCACCCAGGGCCAGCCGGTAACTGCCGGCACTTTCTATAGCCGTAATATCATCAGCCGTGAAGGCGGCAATGGCTGCGGAGATTTCTTTCATCTTAGGGCCGTATTGCTTGCCCAGCTTCCTGAAATTGGGTTTAATCTTCTTCACAAAAACCCCCGAACCGTGGTCGAGGTATTCAATGCTTTTGGTGTTGGTTTCCGATAAAATAAGGCTTTCCACCTCCTGCAAATGGTGCTTAAAACCCTCATTCAGCACCGGGATAAGGATTTTCGCCAGGGGCTGCCGTACCTTGATATTGTGTTTTTTACGCAACGAATGCACCAATGAAGATATTTTCTGTGCCAGGCCCATTTTTTCTTCCAGGTCTTTATCTATCCGGCTTTCATCGGCCCGCGGAAAATCCGATAAGTGCACCGAGGCCCTGTCGATTTTCTGCGACACTTCATTCAGGTTATTGAACAGCGCATCGGTATAAAACGGGGCTATGGGCGAGGCCAGGTGGGCCAGGTTTACCAGGCAGGTGTACAGGGTATGGTAGGCCGCCCGCTTGTCCCCGTTAAACTCGCCTTTCCAGAAACGTTTGCGGTTCAGCCGCACATACCAGTTGCTTAAATCATCGATGGTGAAGTGCTGGATGGCCCGGGCCGCTTTGGTGGGCTCGTAATCGGCATAGGCCTTATCCACGTTAGCAATCAGGCTGTTGAGTTTTGAAAGCACCCAGCGGTCGCTTTCGGTGTAATCGTCTTTGCCGGCCTCTTCCCCGGCATAGCCATCGAGGTTAGCGTAGAGGGCAAAAAAAGAATAGGTATTGTGCAAGGTGCCGAAGAACCTGCGCTGCACTTCGGCCACGCCATCCAGGTTAAATTTCAGGTTGTCCCAGGGGTTGGCATTGGCAATCATGTACCAGCGGGTGGCATCGGGGCCGTATTTTTCCATCGTGGTGAACGGGTCCACGGCATTGCCCAGCCTTTTCGACATCTTATTGCCCTTTTTATCCAGCACCAGGCCATTGGCAATTACATTTTTAAAGGCCACCGAATCAAAGAGGATACCGGCTATGGCGTGCAGGGTAAAAAACCAACCCCGGGTCTGGTCCACCCCCTCGGCAATAAAATCAGCCGGATAGCTTTCGGCAAAAACATCCTGGTTCTCAAACGGGTAATGCCACTGGGCATAGGGCATGGCCCCGGAGTCGAACCACACATCAATCAGGTCGGGTACGCGGTACATTTTGCGGCCGCTGTCACTCACCAGCACTACATCGTCAACATAAGGGCGGTGCAGGTCAAAGTCTTCCGGCAGGGGAGCCTCCATAAAGCCGGCCGCCACCGCTTTGTCCACCTCCTGGCGCAGCTCCTGCAGCGAGCCAATACATTTTTCTTCGGTCTTATCCTCCGATTTCCAGATGGGCAGGGGGGTGCCCCAAAACCGCGACCGCGAAAGGTTCCAGTCAACCAGGTTCTCCAACCAGTTGCCAAAGCGGCCGGTACCGGTAGCAGCAGGTTTCCAGTTGATGGTGTTGTTAAGCTCAACCAGGCGGTCTTTGAAAGCGGTGGTTTTAACAAACCACGAATCAAGGGGGTAGTACAGCACCGGCTTATCGGTACGCCAGCAGTGCGGGTAGGAGTGCACGTATTTTTCCACTTTAAAAGCCCGCCCTTCTTCCTTTAATTTGATGGCCAGCAGTACATCCAGTGATTTTTCCGGGGCATCTTTGCCATAGTACTCGTTTTTTACATACATCCCGGCAAACTCGCCCATTTCCTGCACATAGCGGCCCTGTTTATCTACAATGGGGGCATCCTTGCCTTCCTCATCTTTTACCAGAACAGCCCCCAGGCCGGCTTTTTTGGCTGCCCGGAAGTCATCGGCCCCAAAGGTTGGTGAGATATGCACAATGCCCGTTCCTTCTTCGGTAGTAACAAAATCGCCTTCCACTACCCGGAAGGCATCGCCCTTGGGCTGTACATAGGGCAACAACTGCTCATAGCGGATACCCACAAGGTCTTTCCCTTTAAACGCTTCCATAACCGCATACGGAATAAGCTTATCCCCCGCCTGATAGTCAGCGAGGGACAAGCCGGCTGCCTTGGGATTGAATAAATAGGGTAAGCGGTCTTTGGCTGCAATCACCTTGACCGGTTCATAGGTATAAGGGTTGAAGGTAGCTACCTTAACATAGTCGATATTGCGGCCCACAGCCAGGCCGGTGTTGGCGGCCAGGGTCCAGGGGGTGGTGGTCCAGGCCAGAAAAAACTCGTCTTCCTTATCTGCCCGTTTAAACTGCGCCACCACGGTAGTGTCTTTTACGTCACGATAGCAGCCCGGCTGGTTAAGTTCATGCGAGCTGAGGCCGGTACCGGCTGCCGGGGAGTACGGCTGGATGGTAAAACCCTCATAGAGCAGGCCCTTGTCGTAGAGCTTTTTCAACAGGTACCACAGGCTCTCCATATAATCACGGTTGAAGGTAATATAGGGGTCGTCAAGGTCAACCCAGTAGCCCATCTTTTCGGTAAGGTCATCCCATTCATCCTTAAATTTCATTACCGCCTCCTTACACTTACGGTTATACTCTTCTACGGAAATTTTCTTGCCGATATCCTCTTTGGTGATACCCAGTTCCTTCTCTACCTGCAACTCTACCGGCAGGCCATGCGTGTCCCAGCCGCCTTTACGCTTTACCTGAAACCCCTTGAGTGTTTTATAACGGCAAAATATATCTTTTACCGCCCGCGCCATCACATGGTGGATACCGGGGGTGCCGTTGGCCGAAGGCGGCCCTTCATAAAAAGTAAATGACGGTGCCCCCTGGCGGTTAGCTACCGACTGGCCGAAAATGTCCTGTTCTTTCCATCCGGCCAGCACCTCTGCCGCCATTTCCGCATAGTTTATCCCCTTGTATTCTTTATACTTCATGCTAAAAAAGTGCCTATTTCTTTACCTTATACTCCTCGCTTACACCGTTCTCACTCAACACGATCCGGCCCAAATCAATTTCTTCGTCATCGTCATAAACACCATCATATTCTTCAATCGGTGGATGTATTTTAAGGTTACGCTTGCCGGAATCAAAGGTTAACAATAATGAGGGCAACACAATAAGATTGGTAAACATGGAAATAAGCAGGGTAATAGAGGTAAGAAAGCCCAACGCCACGGTGCCGCCAAAGTCTGAGGCCGTAAAGATAACAAAGCCGGCAAAGAGCACGATGGAGGTATAGATCATGCTGGTGCCTGTTTCATGCAAACTATGGCTGATGGCTACCCGCACATCAAAATTATTGGCAAAAAGTTCCTGCCGGTATTTAGCCAGAAAGTGAATGGCGTAGTCCACCGAGATACCAAAGGCTATACTGAAAATAATGGCCGTACTGGGTTTCAGCGGGATATCGAAAAAGCCCATAATACCAGCCGTAATGGCCAGTGGAATAACATTGGGTATCAGCGACAGGACAATCATCCGCAGGTTGGCAAAGAGCATACCCATGATGATGGAAATGATGAAGAAGGCCAGCACAAAGCTCATCTTCAGGTTGTCTATCAAATACGAGTTGCCCTTGATAAACAGCAAGGTGGTACCGGTAATACTGGCCGTGAGTTTTGACTTGCCGAAAATCTCTTCCTGCTTCGGCCGGATCACCCGGTTTACCAGCGAATCCATTTTATTGGAGCCGATATCTTTTATTTTCAACGAGATCCGCACCTTTTGCCCCGTTGAATCCACAAAAGACTTCAATAACCCTGAATTATCCGACTCGTTGTTTTTCAGGTAGTTAAGGATAAAGTTCTTTTCGTTGTTATTCCGGGGCAGGGCATAGCGGGCCGGGTTGCCGTTATAAAAGGCCTGGCGGGCGGCTTTAATAAAGTTGGTAATGGAAATAGGGTTGGAAATATCGGGCTGGGCGGCCAGAAACTGTTCAAATTCATCAATTTTTTTCAGGTTGCGTAAATCGGTAACCCCGCGTTTTTTATGCGTATCCACCACAATCTCCAGCGGCATCATCCCGGAGAAATTATGCTCGAAATAGCGCAAATCCTGTTTCACCTGGCTTTCTTCGGGAATATCATCAACCATAAACGATACCGAATGTACCTTATACACCCCGATTACGGCAAAGGTTACCACGATGGCGGTAACGGCAAAAACCAGGTACCTGCGCCTCTGTACCACAAAATCAAAAAAATCGAGGACACCCCCCAACGGGGCAAAACTCAGGTGCTTCAACTGCTTTTCGGTGGGGGCGGGCAGGTAGCTGAAAACACTGGGCAGCAGAATAATACTGACTACAAACGTTGCCATGATATTGATACTGGCCACAATACCAAATTCACGCAAAATGGTGATATCGGTAAAGATGAGCACCCCAAAGCCGACAGCCGTAGTGCCGTTGGTAATCAGGGTAACCAGGCCGATTTTCTGGGTTACCGTACGTATGGCCCGCATTTTGTCGCCATGCAGCAAAAATTCATGGTGGTATTTATTAATCAGGTAAATGCTATTGGGGATGCCGATGACTACAATCACCGAAGGTATGAGGCCGGTGAGCAGGGTGATGCGGTAATCGAACAGCACCAGGGTGCCCAGCACCCAGGTTACGATTACGGCAATAATGATCATCGGAAAGACCACCGCCATCCATGAGCGGAAAAAGAGCAGCATGATAAAGGCGGTAATCAGGGCCGAAAACAACAAAAACATCTCCAGTTCATCCTTCACCTTTCCGGCAATTACCGAGCGGATAAAAGGCATGCCCGCATAATAAAGTTTAATGCCCGTGTGTTCGGTAAACAACGCCCCGGCATGCATAATATCTTCGGTGAGGCCAATTCGCTTATCGGAGTTAAGCACGCTGCGATCATAAGAAACCAACATCAGCACCATGCCGTTTTCTTCGTTTATCAACTGCCCTGAGTACAACTTCTGGTCCATCACTATCTTCAGCAAGCTGTCGAGGGTGGGCTGGTCCCCCGGTATTTCTGTAAAAATGGGCACTACCTTAAATTTCTTCTCCACAGTATCTTTTACCATGCGCGGCAGGTTGGGCAACGACAACACATCGGTAATTCCCGGCAGGCTGGCAATTTCATCGCTGAGAAACTTTAGCCGGTTAAAATTTGTGGGGGTAAATACGCTGCTGTCTCTGATGCCAATGGCCAGGATGGAACCGTCTTCGCCAAACAGTTCCTTAAAGTTCATGAAGTCAATCATGTCCGGGTCGGACTTCGGCACAATTTTGGCAAAATCGTAATTCAACTGTGCCTTACGGGCATTGAAGCCCATAAAAACGGTAATTGCTGCAATTACTATAATCAGCAGCAACCGGTTCTTAATAATGAAATCTGCGAGTTTACTCCACATAACTCAAAAACTGAGCACAAATGTAGGGATTTTTTGGGGAATAAAGCCGCTTGAAATCCCTGATATCGAGATAATTTAGCAATTATCTTACCACGAAGGCAGGGTCATCCCTTTTAGTTTGCGGTACATGGTCAGGGCGTAGGAATCGGTCATCCCGGAGACAAAATCAAGCATTACGCGGATATTGCCATAGTAGTTGTCGGGTGCCAGGCCAACTTTCACCGCCTGTGGTAACAAGCCCATCAGGGTTTTGTCTCTGGCCGACATCTTGCCCAGGGTAAAATTATGTACGGCCCTGTGCAAGGTTTCCAGCAGCCCTTCTATCACCTCAAAGCCCGCCACTTCTTTTTCCAGTACCACCCTGGCGCGGTAAATGCGCTCTACGGACAATTGCCGTATTTCCTGTAAAGACCCGGCTGCGGAAATCCGGCCGGTCAGCGGCTCGTCAAAGCTGCCGCTGAGCAGGCCTTCTTCCTGCCCGGTGAATATAGCCACCGTTTCGTTAATCAATTCATTAATAGCCAGGGCCCGCAGGGTGCCGAGTTTTTCATGCAACGATGCTTTGGCCGTAAGCTTTTGCCGGTTAAACCGCTTACCAATGATGGGCCTGAGCAGTTCAATGGTTTCCTCAAGGCTCACCAAACCCAGGGTGCAGCCATCCTCAAGATCGATGATATGATAACAGATATCATCAGCTGCTTCTACCAAAAATGCCAATGGGTGCCGCAACCAGGCTGTTTCCCTGCTTTGCGGTAACAGCCCCAGGCCATCGGCCACCGCACTAAAAAGTTCCTTTTCTGTTTGAAAAAAGCCGTATTTTTTCTGACTTATCCGGTGCTTATCCTGTTGTTTTACAGCCGACTGCCGCGGATATTTGGTAAATGCCCCGAGGGTGGCAAAGGTGAGCTTGAGGCCGTGTAACGACTGGTTTAGCAGGCGGAAGCCCTGGGCGTTACCCTCAAAATCAACCAGGTCGGCCCACTCGTCACCGGTAATATGGTTTTTTATTTCATCTTTTGCGGCACAACTTTGGTAAAATCCCGAAATGGCTTTCTCCCCGGCATGGCCAAAGGGCGGGTTGCCGACATCGTGCGCCAGGGAAGCAGCACTGACGATAGCACCAAAATCGGCCGGGGTAACCTGGCCGGAAAGTTGCCGGTGACGGGCAATAAGCTGTTCACCGGCCAGCTTGCCGAGCGAGCGGCCAACCGAAGCTACTTCGAGACTGTGGGTAAGCCGGTTATGCACAAAATCATCTTCCGGTAAGGGGAAAACCTGGGTTTTGTCCTGCATCCGCCTGAACGGCAGGGAAAAAATAATACGGTCGAAATCTTTTTCAAACTCGCTGCGGATGGATTCCGCCCCATGCTTGCTGCCGGCCCGGTACGGTGATAGAAGTTGTTGCCAGTTCATAGTTTCTGTTCAGGCTGCTAATATCTGAATTTTTCAGCTAAGGGAAACCATCGCTGCGGATACTTGTGCACCAAAAAAGGCACCGGCATCGCAGGGCAGGTTACCCCGTTGCCGGTGCCTTTTGGCATTAGCCCAAAAAGGGATGGGTAGCTTTTACCCTTCCAGCCCTTTTTTCACCATTACTTTAGCAAGGTGGGCCCGGTATTCGGCATTGGCAAAATGATCACTCATTACGTCAACACCATCCACGGCATGTTCGGCTGCCGAACCAGTACCATCATACGCCTGCTCCACAGCCGTTGCCCGGTAAGGGCTGTCGCTCACTCCGGTAATACCCACTTTTACGGAAGAGCCGTTTTTAACCGTAGCCACGCCTACCACAGCAAACCGCGAGGCCGACTGATAGAACTTCTGGTAATTACCATCGGCTACTTTGGGAAAACGCACCGCAGTAATGATTTCATCATCCTCCAGGGCCGTGGTAAACATGCCGGTGAAAAAATCGACAGCAGGAATACTCCTTTGGCCGTTACTGCCCAACACCTCTATAATGGCCTCGCAGGCCAGCACGGTAGCCGGGTAGTCGGCCGCAGGGTCGGCATGGGCCAGGCTGCCGCCAATAGTGCCCTTGTTGCGCACCTGAACATCGCCAATGGTTCTGGCCGTGGTGGCCAGAATTCCCACATGCTGATTAACCAACTCCGAAGAGGCAATCTGGTTATGGGTACAGTTAGCGCCCACAACTATGTGGCCACCTTCTTCGGTGATTCCGTCCAGCCCTTCAATACCCTTGATATCAATCAGGACCGCGGGGCGGTTCAGCCTTAATTTCATGGCCGGGATAAGGCTGTGGCCTCCCGCCACCACTTTGGCATCGAACCCGTGTTTGGCCAGCAGTTCTATGGCCTGGTCCAGCGAAGTTGCTTTTATATAGTCAAATTTTGCAGGTATCATAATTCCAATTGTTTAACGTTGAACATTTTGCATAGCCGCCCAAACACGCTGCGGGGTTAACGGCATCTGAATATCATCCACGCCCAGGTGGTGCAGGGCATCCACCACCGCATTCACCACAGCCGGGGTAGCCCCGATGGTACCCGCTTCCCCGGCACCTTTGGCCCCCAGCGGGTTATGCGGACAAGGTGTTACCGTCCGGTCGGTCTCAATAAAAGGCAAATCATCTGCCCGGGGCATGGCGTAGTCCATATACGAGCCGGTTAACATTTGCCCATGGTCATCGTAAACCACTTCTTCGAGCAAGGCCTGGCCAATGCCTTGCACCACACCGCCATGAATCTGGCCATCTACAATCATGGGGTTCATTACATTACCCACGTCATCTACGGCTACAAAGCGCTTAAGGGTAACCTTGCCCGTATCAGCGTTTACTTCCACTATGGCTATGTGTGTACCGAAGGGGAAGGTAAAATTGGCCGGATCGTAAAAACTGGAAAAATCAAGTCCCGGTTCCAACCCTTCGGGGTAATCGTGCGGTACGTAAGCGGTAAGTGAAACATCACCAAAGCTGATGGACTTATCGGTGCCCTTCACCGTCCATTTACCCTGGGCATATTCAATATCCTCCACTGCAGCTTCGAGTTTGTGAGCGGCAATTTTGGCGCCTTTTTCCAACACTTTGTCAATACTTTTCACAATGGCGGAGCCACCCACTGCCAGCGAGCGTGAGCCGTAGGTGCCCATGCCAAAGGCCACTTCATTGGTGTCGCCATGGGCTATATCCACATCTTCAATGGGAATGCCGAGGCGGTCGGCCACAAACTGGGCGAAAACGGTTTCATGGCCCTGGCCGTGCGAGTGGGTGCCGGTAAACACCGTTACCTTACCGGTGGGCTGCACGCGCACATGGCCTACCTCATAAAGCCCGGCCCGGGCACCGAGGGCGCCTACCACTGCCGAGGGCGCAATGCCGCAGCCCTCAATCCAGGTGGAGATACCGATACCCAGCAACTTGCCCTGCTTGCGGGCCTCTGCCTGCTCCTGGCGGAAACCTTTATAGTCCACAATTTCGAGGGCTTTCTCCAGTGTGGGGGCATAATTACCGCTGTCGTACTGCAAGGCTACCTGGGTTTGATAGCCGGGCTGCTTGACCCCGTCAAACGCTGGGATGAAGTTTTTAAAACGGATTTCGGCCGGGTCTATACCCATTTCTTTGGCTGCCTTGGAAACCAACCGCTCAATTAAATAGGTAGCCTCCGGGCGTCCGGCCCCGCGGTAAGCATCAACGGGCACGGTATGGGTAAAGGGGGCCACTACATTCAGGTGAATGAGTGGCGTGGTATAGAGCCCCTGGAACAGGGTGCCGTGCAAATAGGTAGGTATGGCGGGGGCAAACGTTGACAAGTAAGCGCCCATGGCACAGTACTCATCGGTAAGGTGGGCCACGATCTTGCCGTCCTTATCGAACCCCATCTTCGATTTCACTACATGGTCACGGCCATGGGCATCGGTGAGGAAGGCCTCGCTGCGGTCGGCTGTCCACTTCACCGGCCGGCCTATTTCTTTAGTCGCCCAGATCAGCAAGGCTTCCTCGGTATAGTGGTAAATCTTGCTGCCGAAGCCACCGCCTACATCATACGATACCACCCGCACCTTGTGTTCGGGGATGCCGAGGGCAAAGGCACAGAGCAGCAGCCTGATCAGGTGGGGGTTCTGAGTGCTGGAGTACAGGGTCCACTTATCGGCATTTACATCATAGTCGGCAATGTAGCTGCGCGGCTCAATGGCATTGGGTGCCAGCCGCTGGTTAACAAACTCGAGTTCGGTAACGTGATAGGCATCTTTGAGGGCTGCCTCTACTTCGGCCCGGTCGTTGCCGATACACCAGTCGAAAGCGGCATTGTCCTCCCATGCATCATGCACCAGGGGTGCCCCGGCTGCCATAGCTTCCTGCGGGTTGGTAACTGCGGGCAGTTCTTCATAGTCCACTTCTACCAATTCGGCTGCATCCCTGGCCAGGGCCATGGTTGCGGCTATCACCACGGCCACGGGCTCACCGAGGTGCCGCACCTTATCTTTGGCCAGCAAGGGGTGTTGCGGTTCGCGCATTGTATCCCCGTTTTTAAAATTAACCTGCCAGCCACAGGGCACCCCGAAGTCACCGGGGCCATCGGCTGCGGTAAACACTGTTACCACACCTTCGGCATTTCGGGCTGCTTCGGTGTTAATACGTAAAATTTTTGCATGCGCATAAGGGCTTCTGACAAAAGCTGCATGGCACATTCCCGGCAGTTTAATATCATCGGTATATCTTCCCTTACCCGTGAGAAAACGGTTGTCTTCCCTGCGCTTTATTGGTTTTCCTATATACGTTTCCATAGCGAGTTATTTTATTAGTTCGGAGGCATGAAGAACTGACTTAACAATATTGTGATAACCGGTACACCGGCAGAAATTACCTTCCAATCCGTGCCGCACCTCCTGTTCGGTAGGGTTGGGGTTATTTTGCAGAATGTCGGCAGCCGTCATCACCATGCCCGGGGTGCAAAACCCACATTGCAAGCCATGATTTTCTTTAAAAGCCTGCTGAATGGGGTGCAGTTCACCTCCGTTGGCCATACCCTCGATGGTGGTAATCTCACTGCCATCGGCCTGTACGGCCAGGATAGTACAGGATTTTACCGCTTTGCCATCCATAAGAATAGTGCAGGCACCACAATTGCTGGTGTCGCACCCCACGTGGGTACCCGTAAGGTTGAGCGTATCCCGCAGATAGTGGGCCAGCAAAGTGCGCGGCTCCAAATCATCGGAATACGGCTTGCCATTGACTGTTAATGTTACACGCATAATCTTGTAGTTTGATAAGAAATTTATTTATGGTTCAGGTTCGTTATATTCATCAATCGGGGCCTGTTCTTAGCCGTTTACTTCTTTCTCAAAAGCACTGAAAAACTGCTTCGCCAGGGTGCTTACCACCCCGCCAAGCAGCCTTTGCCCCATACGCGCCAGCATGCCCGACATCCGGGCCTCCCCTGTGTAACCCACTGCCGTTTGGTGGTCGGCCAACGGTACCAATTTCAGGGTTATGCTAGCTTTTACATTACCTATTTTGCTCTTTTGGTCAAGGACGATGGTGCAACTTTCAGGCGCTACTTTATCTTCAATAGCCAGGCTCCCGGTAAACCGGCCTTTAACCGGCCCCATGCGGATATCGGCTATGGCTTTGTAACGGTCTGCTGCCAGCTTTTCTAACTGATCTATTCCCGGGGTTACCCGTTCCAGCACAGCCGGGTCGAGGATTTTTTGCCATACGGCCTCAACGGGTGCCTCGATAATATGTTTACCGCTTATCTTCATTACCTAATCAGGATGTTTGTTAACCAATCCCACCGGGGTTAGTTTGCCAATTTAATAAAAAAACAACAGGATGCCTAATGGCAGGAAATAATTCGGGTTAACATTTATCCATAAATCCACTTAAATTTGTACAGGCGGCAATAAGCCAATTAGCATGAAGGAAATAAAAGACATTATCCGGTTGTACCGGCAAATCGATACCGCCACCCACAAAGTGGCGCTGGCGACAGTGGTAAATGTGGCGGGCTCTTCTTACCGGAGGGCGGGCGCCAGGATGCTTATCCAGGACAATGGCGTATGGACAGGGGGTATCAGCGGGGGCTGCCTCGAAGGTGATGCCCTGCGCAAGGCCAACCACTGCATAGCCCGCAACCGGGTTGACCTGGTACGCTACGACACCACCAATAATGACGAAGAGCAGATAGGTGTGGGCCTGGGTTGCGAAGGGGTAATCGATGTGCTGCTGTCGCCCATTGACCCGGCTGACCCCAACAACCCGGTAAACGTGCTGGAAGCCTGTGCCGATACCCGCGAAGACCTCTGTTTGCTCACGGTTATCCGTTCCGGCAGCACCACGTTCACCCCCGGCAGCATGTTCCGCTACGAGGACAACCTGCCCTTGCCCGCTGCCGCCAAAACCGATGCACGGGCGGCCCTGGCGTCAGGCCAATCGGTGGTAAAAAAGTATGACGACCTGGAGGTTTTCATCGAGATCCTGCAGCCGGCCATCAATGTGGTACTACTGGGCAGCGGCTATGATATCTACCCGCTTTTGCAGATCGGCAACGAACTGGGCTGGAACATGGCCGTAGCAGCCGGCCCGGCCGCAGTTACCGCCAAGATGAAGGCCCTGTGCCAGCATATATACGACAAAAACGCCCCCATACCGGTTGACCCCTATACGGCCTTTGTGCTGATGGCGCATGACTACGAAACCGACAAGAACAACCTGCTGCGGGCTTTTGACAGCCAGGTACCCTACATCGGCATGCTGGGGCCCCGTAAGCGCAGGGAGAAAACCCTGGCCGAGCTAAGGCATAACGGCCGGCAAATTAGTGAAAGGGAATTAAACCGGCTGTATAACCCGGTGGGGCTTGATATAGGCGCCACCACCCCGGAGGAAATTGCGTTGGCCGTACTGGCCGAAATAAGGGCACATTTCACCGGCAAACAGGGCGGGGTTTTACGGGATAAGGAAGGCCCCATCCATGCGCGGGCATAGGTGCCGGTTCAGCTATTCCGGATCCGGGCTGCCGCCTCGATGATCTTTTCAGCGGCCTGGTCAATTTCGGCTTCGGTGGTAAGCCGCCCTAAGCTAATTCTTATTGAAGACAAGGCTTCTTCATCGGTCAGCCCCATGGCTTTAAGTACATGGGAAGGCAGGATGGCAGCCGAGGTACAGGCCGCTCCGGATGAGATAGCCACGTGGTTACCCAGGGCCAGCATAAGTTTCTCGGCTTCTACCCCTTTAAGGTGCAGGTTGCTCACATGGGCCACCCGGTTAGTGGCATCGCCATTTACCACTACTTCTGCCAGTGTCCGCATCAGGGCCTTTTCCAGCCGGTTGCGCAGCAGCATGAGCCGGGTGGTATCTTTTTCGCCACCGGCAGCAGCCAGTTCGGCCGCTTTGCCCAACCCCACAATCCCGGGCACATTCAGTGTGCCGGAACGCCTTTTTCGTTCATGCCCACCCCCGTGCAGTTGCTCCATCAGGTCTGTATCCCGGGCTACATACAAGGCCCCTACCCCCTTGGGACCATACATTTTGTGGGCCGACAAGGCCATCAAAGTTATGCCCTCCCGGGCCGGCTGCAGCGGTATCTTACCTGCTGCCTGGGTAGCATCACAAAAAAAGGCCACCCCGTGCTGGTGGCATATGCGGCCAATTTCGGCCACCGGATGAACGAGGCCGGTTTCGTTGTTTACCTGCATCAGGGCAACCATTAAGGTATTGTCGGTAATGGCCTTCTCCAGGTCGTCAAGGTTAATGTGGCCTTTGCCATCTACCGGCAGGTAAGTGAGGCTAGCCCCGCGGTGCTGCTCCAGGTAACGACAGGTGTCGAGCACGGCTTTGTGCTCGGTAGCCGCGGTAATAATATGCTGCTTGCCCTCCGGCTGCTGTTTTTCATACAGGCCTTTAATGGCCAGGTTCACCGCTTCGGTGGCCCCGCTGGTAAAAACAATTTCCCCGGTACTAACCCCGAGAAACCGGGCCAGGCGCTCACGGGCAATGTTTACCCCCTCCAGGGCATCCCAGCCGGCCAGGTGGGTGCGGCTGGCGGCATTGCCGTACATGGTGGTGAAGTACGGCAGCATCTCTTCCAGAACAGCCTGCGCTACCGGGGTAGTGGCATTATAGTCAAGGTAAATCATACGATCGGTACGTTGGCAACTAAAATTAAAAATACAAAATTATGTTTTCCTCCCTGGTACAGGCAGCTATTCTTGCGCAGGGCTACCCAAATGAAACGT
Organism: Cyclobacteriaceae bacterium; assembly: GCA_026989505.1. Taxonomy (GTDB): domain Bacteria; phylum Bacteroidota; class Bacteroidia; order Cytophagales; family Cyclobacteriaceae; genus S012-113. The sequence continues at coordinate 884 of JALSJF010000068.1, read as the reverse complement.
CATGGGAAGTAGAGCGGGCCCTCCCCTGGCGTGGGCTACTAACCCGGATTATTCATGAAAATCGTGAATAATGAGGTAAATTAACCGACAAACGATTGTTTGTCAGTTAATTACATCAGGCCCTTTAAACTCCGGTTCAGCGGAGTCTAAGGACCTGATGCCCCGAGGGCTCGGGGTTATCAGCCCTGTGGGCGAAAAATTCATATGAATTTTTCGGGCTAAAGAACAACTGATTGCCGGGACAAACCCCGGGTAGAAGGATTTAGGCCCGGAAGTAGAGGGTTGGTAAACCTTTGCATTACCGAGGGGGATGCTTCGCTCCACTACGTTCTGCTCTGCATGACGGTATCTATTGGGGAGGAAGGCTACCCAAACGAAACATCATGGGAAATAGGGCGGGCCCTCCCCTGGCGTTGGCCACTAATGGGGATGCATTCCCGCCAAAGGCGGCCGGACGCACCACGCTGCATGACGGTACGGGTGAAAGGGCCGGCAGCTAAAATGATGGCCTTACAACTCAGGTTAATAAGCCAAGGCCGGGCCGGCCAGCAGGTTCCTTCTTCTGGTCAGGTGTACCATGGCATTTTTCAGGCTTTCCAGGTTATGGGCTGAAGCCAGCACATCGATATAGGGCAGGGCGGCATCCATACCTGTAGTGGCAGGCGAAAATTGCGGACTGCCGGCAAGCGGGTTAAGCCAAATAACTTTGCGGCTGTTTTTATGGATAACCCGCATTGCTTCCCGCATCACAGCGGGTGCGCCTTTGTCCCAGCCATCACTCAATATGATAACGATGGTTTTTTTGTTCACCAGGGCATAGCCGTACTCGTTGGTAAAAGCTTGCAGGCACTGGCCTATGGTAGTGCCCCCCGACCAGTGCGGCA